>DATEMX010000321.1:0-13045 GCA_035275365.1 Polyangiaceae bacterium
GATGGCGACCACCGCCGAGTCGTTGCGAAGTGTCTTCTCGTATCGTGTGGCGAATCGACGAGCCTGCTTGAGCAGGTTGAACGTACACTCGATTTCACTGCGCGCCTTGTACAGGTCCTTGTCGTAGGGCAGCTTCTGCGATCGGCTGGCCTTTGATGGGATGACTGATACGCAGCCCTGCTTTTCGAGCAAAACCCGAAAGTCTCCCGAGTCGTACGCCTTGTCGGCCAGCAAGCAGCGGGATGAGACACGAGCCACCAGGTCTGGGGCCGGCCGGCTATCGTGACGTTGGCCTTCGGTGAGCTCGAACGTGAGAGGCAACCCGAGCGCATCGACGACCAAGTGGACCTTGGTCGACAGACCTCCGCGTGACCGGCCTATCCCTTGCGATGGCGCCCCCCTTGACCACCTGCGGCATGCTGGTGGGCACGGTTGATGGTGCTGTCCAGACTGTGCCACTCGTCGTCCCGGTCGGTTTGCAACGCTTCGAACAGTCTTGTCCATCTGCCGGCCTTCGACCACCGGTCGAATCGATTGAACACCGTCTTGCACGGGCCAACTCGTCGGGCAGGTCCCGCCAGGGCGCTCCCGTTCGGCGCCACCACAAGACGGCTTCCACGAAGTTGCGGTCGTCCTTCGCCGGCCGGCCGGGCCCCCGCTCGGCTTGCAGAATCCCCGCAACCTTCGACCATTGTCGCTCGTCCTGTTGAACTCGAACCATCTTGGACGCGTCATGGAGCACACATCCCCCAACTCGGAAAACTTTCCGGCGAAAAAGCCGGGCACGGGCACGGGCACGGGCACGCGTACGGGCCCCGGCCTCCGAATATGGGGACACGCCCCTAGGAGGACGTCGGCCCACCCTTCGACGTCTGCCGCTACTGCGCGGGCGGCAATTGGCTTTGCCGTCGTACGCGTTGCAGCGCCGCCGCCGCGCGAGACGCGACCTCGCGATTCGACAAGAGGCTCTTGGCCGCGGCGAGGGTTCGCGCGTCGGTGCAGTCGATCTTGAGGAGCTCTTCGACGTGGGTGATCGCTTTCTCGGGGGCGCCCGCGGGACCCATGTAGAGCTCCACCAAGCGACGCCGGTGGTCGATGATCCACGCGTCGGCCAACCCGTGGCCTTCGATTCCCCGCTCGAGCAACGCGCAGGCAAGCGCGTAGCGTTCGGTCTTGCGGCAATGGGCTTCGAGGATGCTGAGCAACGATGAACTCGCTGGTACGAGCGCGAGCAAACGCTTGCACGCGTCGTCGGAGAGGGGCGTCCTTGCGGGCAAGAGCGTGACGATAGTGAGCGCGCGACGCGCCAACTCGTCGGGCGCCTTAGGCGGCGAGGCGGCGACCATGGCGTAGAGCTCGACCAACTTGAGGTCGTCCCGCGCCGCCTCGTACATGCGCTCGAGGCGCACGAACGCCTCGACGCGCTCCGGCGCTACCTCGAGCACGTTGCGCAAGAAGCTCTCGCTCCCGTCGCTGTCGTCGAGCACGCCGTGAAAATAGTCGGCCGCGTGCATGAGCACCTCGACGTATACCGAGGGCGAAAGTTGGCGAAGGCGCCGATCGACGGCGATCTTGCGATAGGCCGCAGCGAGCTCGGCCTCCTTGTTGTCGCGCGCAGCCGCCGCGTGCAGCCGCTCCCAAAGCGCGGACTGAGGCTCGCCGATGCGGATCTCGCCCATCAGCGTTTCGAGGGCCGCCGGGGGGTGGGTGAGGTGCTTGTCGAGCACGGCATCTAGACGTTCTAGTCGCAGAGCGCGCGCTTTGGCCGCGGTGTCCGACATCTCGACCGATGGTAGCGCAAGCAGATGGAGACGCCGCCCTTTTTCTACGACCCGCCGGCTCGTGATAAGCCACGCATCGAGCACGCCCGCGAAGCTGCTCTGCGCGCTGCAGGGCCGTGTACCACCGTCATGTCGGCTTCGAATGCCCCGACGGCCACCAGGTCGTAGCGCAAGATTTTTCCACCTGCGTGATTCGGCACCCGACACGCTGCAACGCGATCCTCGGCGAGATCGAAGCGTGCCAGCGCCACTTCGTGCGCGGTGAGCCTGTTTCGTCGCGCCTGAAAACGTGCATTGTCGTGCGCTTCGCCCATGCTTCTGGGGTTCGGTGCTCGACCGGCCGTGTCGTCAAGCAACGGTGCCGAGCGCGAGGAGCTGAATTCACGCTCGGGCGCCGAGGCGAGCCGGCGTGCGGACGCGATGGAATTCGTTGACGCTCTCGGTACGAAGCGATAAGGCACCCGCCAACGCGACGACGTAACCTCCGAGAGAGCGACATGAGCCTGTGGCAAGACTTCAAGGGTTTCGCATTCAAAGGCAACGTCGTCGATCTCGCGGTCGGCGTCGTCATCGGTGCTTCTTTCGGCAAGATCGTGGCCGCGCTCGTGGCGGACCTCATCATGCCCGTCGTCGCGCTTGCCATGCCCGCGGGTGACTGGCGCGACAACGGCATCATCTTGCGCGAAGGCCCTACCCCGAAGGACAACGTCGTGTTGAAGTACGGCGATTTTCTCGGTACCGCCCTCGACTTTTTCATCATCGCCTTCGTGCTCTTCATTCTCGTCTCGAAGGTGGTGAAGGCTGCCGAAGGGCGCATCAAGGGGCCCGAAGTCGCCACCACGAAGCCATGCCCGTGGTGCACCGAAGCGATTCCCGTAGCAGCCAAGAAGTGCAAATTCTGTTGCTCCGACGTGACCGCGGCGGCTTCGGCGGCGTAAGAGGTCACGCCCTTTCGAAGACTCGCGGCCCCGCGCAAACGGGGCTGCAGCGTTCCATTCTCCATCAGGTGAAGACATGCAAAGAAGTGTGATTCTCGCTTGGCGCACCTGCGCCGCGGCCGTGTTGGCATCGGCCTTCGGGTTCGCAGAAGAGGCGGTGCCCACCAAGAGCGCTCAGCCGCTCGTCGAGCTAGGTGTTTTCGGCGGGGCATTCTTTCCCTCGAAAGACCACGCCATCGCCAGCCGTCTACCGCGCGAAGCCTACGAATCGGTTGCCCCCGAGATCGGTCTGCGAGCGGCGATCGTGCCGTTTTCGTATCTCGGCCTCGAGCTCGAAGGTGCGGCCGTGCCCGCCAAGACCGAGAGTGGTCAGGGCGCCGGTCTGTGGGCCGGGCGCGCCCACCTCATCGGCGGCGCGCCGTTCGGTCGGCTCACGCCGTTTGCCCTCGCCGGCGTGGGGACGCTTGGCGGCGGCTCGAACAGCAATGGCAGCGACGCCGATCCAGCGCTTCATTTCGGCGTGGGTGCCAAGCTCGCGCTCGACGACTTCCTCGGCCTGCGCGTCGATCTGCGCGACACCCTCTCACAGAAATTCGCGGCGTCGCAGGGCGCGCAGACCCATCACCCCGAGGTGCTGCTCGGTCTCACGTTCGGGATCGGGCCCGAGAGTAAACCCCCGGCGCCGCCGCCGGCTGACGTCGATGGCGATGGAATCCCCGACGCCTCGGACAAGTGCCCCGACAAGGCCTCCATGGAGCCCGACGGCTGTCCCATCGCCGACTCCGACGGCGACGGCGTGATCGACAGGAAAGACGCTTGTCCGCAAGAGAAGGGCACTTCGCAGTGTGGATGCCCCTTTCACGACGCCGACGGCGACAAGGTCATCGACGAGCTCGATAAATGCCCGGCGGTCGCCGGGACCATCGGAGGCTGCCCCGATCCCGATCCCGATCACGACGGCCTGGTCGGCGACGCCGACAAATGTCCGAACGAGGCCGAGACCAAGAACGGCTTCGAGGACGGCGACGGCTGCCCCGACGCGCTGCCCGAGAAGATCAAGAAGTTTACAGGTGTCGTGCGCGGAATCGAGTTCGACAAGGGCAAGGAGTCGATCCGGCCCGTTTCCACGCCCGTTCTCGACGCCGCGGCGAGCGTGCTCAAAGAATTCCCCGCGCTCAAGATCGAGATCAGCGGCCACACCGACACCGACGGCGATCGCGAGAAGAACGTAGAGCTCTCCAAGAAGCGCGCCGAATCGGTGAAAGCTTACCTCGTCGACAAGGGAACCGACGCGAGTCGCATCCAAACGCGCGGCGTGGGTCCCGACGAGCCGATGGCCGACAACAAGACGGCGGCGGGCCGGCAGAAGAATCGGCGAATCGAGTTCAAAGTCATCGACCAATGAGCAATCGACCTTCACGCGAGCGCCCGCGCGCGTCGCTTCCCCAACCGGCAGGTGAATCGTGAACCATCGTCATTGCCCGAGCTTTTGCGCCGCCCTCTTGATCGCGAGCGGATCGTCGGCTCTCTACGCCCAGCAGTCGCCCGAGGGCATCATGAAGCTGCAGCAGGCGACCAAGGGCACCGAAACCGTGGTAACGACGGGGTTCGAGGCCAAGGCGGCCAAGCCGGACGACGCCGCGAGCAAAG
Organism: Polyangiaceae bacterium; assembly: GCA_035275365.1. Lineage (GTDB taxonomy): Bacteria > Myxococcota_A > Polyangia > Polyangiales > Polyangiaceae > DASWDH01. Next base: position 4,370 of record DATEMX010000321.1, read on the forward strand.
ATGCGACCGAGCTCAAACTCGCTGCCGGGGGCCTCTTCGCCGCCGGGAACTCGCGCTCGAACGCCATCACGAGCTCGGTGAAGTTTCGAGCTCGCCGCAGCGCCAACCAGTTGACCTTGGCCCTCGCCGAGAACTACGCACAGGCGGCCAGCAAGCCCGGCGAAGACACGAGCGTCACCGTCGAAAACGTCCAGGGAAAGACCCGCTATGACCGCTTCTTGAGCGGGCAGTTCGCCGTCTTCGGGGCGCTCTCGGGCCTTCGCGATCGCTTCCAAGGGCTCGACCTTCGAATCAACTTCGATCCCGGCTTCGCGTACTACTTCGTCGACGAGTCGAAGCAACAGTTCTGGTCCGAGCTCGGCTACGATCTCCAATACGACTACCGGCGAAACGACAAGGTCGCGGAGTCGCTCGCTCTCGGTAAGCCCGTCGACAAAGCCGAGGTGCGCCACAGCGGTCGCCTGTTCTTCGGCTATCAAAACAGCCTGAACAAGGCCGTTACGGTCGACACGGGCCTCGAGTATCTCCAAGCTCTCTCCAACACGGAGAACTGGCGCCTCAACTGGACGCTCGGGCTCAATTCGGCCATCGGCGGCAACTTCTCGATCGCGACGACCTTCACTCTCAAATACGATCACAACCCGCTGTCCAACGTGAAGAACACCGACGCCCTCACCGCGGTGAGCCTCGTTTACCAGCTTCTTTAGGCAATACTGCCGGAGACTTCGGCGGGGCCGGTCATGAACGTTTCGACAATGCTAGAGCAAACCTCATGAAAACCATCTCCATTGCTTCGTGCTTCTTCGTCGTGGCCATGGGCGTCGCGTGCGCCGACGACGACGAGACCACGCGCGTCTCTGAAACCTTCGGCAACGGGATGGGTTCGCGCGACGCGGCCGTTCAGGGCGACGGCGCCGAAGCCGAAGCCAGCGCGAACCCCGAGGGGGGCAGAACGAACGAATCCGGCGCCGAGGCAGGTGCGGACGAAGGTGGAGGCGACGCTGCCTACGCCGACGGTTCCGACACGGGCCGCGCGTGGCGCGACGGCGGGCCGGGCGGAAATGGGAGCGTCATCGTCGCCGCCGATGCGGCGAGCGGCGACGCGTCGTTTGTCTTCAAGAACCGGGTCGACACGAACCTGATCTCGTACAGCGACGTCCATACGATCTGCGCCACCGTGAAGGGCGCCGTGCCCGGCCTCTACGTCATGACGTGCCAGGAGAAACCGGTGACGGGAGGGGCCTTGTGCCGAACGATCATGGTCACCTTCCAAACGACGGCGACGAGCGGACCCAAGACGGATCAAGTCTTCGTGGCCGTTGCAAGGGCTGCGCCCGCGCTCAACGAGGCCGTCGTCGTCTACCAGGAGTCGGCCGATTGCTCGGTGAGCGGCACCAACGGCTGGAGCGCGGCCAAGGCCGGCGGCAACCTCAAGGTCGACAACGGCGGCGACACGGGCATGTACTTCACGCTGTCCGACGTGTCCCTCGCGCCGGCCCAAGCAGCCACCGTCGTCAACCAAAACGCCGCGGGTACGTTCACGCTCGGCGGCGTGGGGTTCACGACCGTCGAAGCCGGATGAGAAGGGAAGCTCGGAGAGAACGTTCGTGTCGAGAAGCCAGCCGGTCACGGAAGGCCGACGTCGCGGACGGGCATACGCGCGCGCTTCGGGTCGAGCTCGACGTCGCGGAAAAGTGAGGACTGCATCGCCGCGACGAGCGCAGCGCCGGTGACATCCCCCTTGAGACGGCGGAACTCCTCCTCGGCGACGACGACCACGCCATCCTTGCCGTGCACGGTCACGTGCTGCGGTCCCTCGCTGCGGGCGAGGCGCACGACTTCGCTTAGGCGCGCCTTGGCTTCCTGAAAAATCCAGTAGCCAGCACGCGCCGCCGTCTTGCGGCTGGGCTTCGTCCGCTTTAGAGCCGATGATCTCGTGATTCTAGTCACGCTGACCAGAATAGCATATTTGCGTCATCGGCCATGAAGGGTTCACCTTACCTGAAAATCGGCTCGCCTGGCCAACGCGCGAGGAATGCAGCAGACTCGGCCCATGCGCTTTCTCCACACGATGCTACGCGTTCGCGATCTGACGGCGGCGACCGATTTTTTTGTGACCAAGTTGGGCCTTCTCGAGACGCGCCGTCAAGAGAACGAGGCCGGCCGCTTCACGCTCGTTTTCTTGCGGAGCGGCGCTCCTGGCGACGATGCGGAGATCGAGCTCACGTACAACTGGGATCAAAGCGAGGCCTATCCCACCGGGCGGTTCTTCGGTCACCTCGCTTTTCAAGTCGACGACATCTACGCGATCTGCGCGCGCCTCAAGAGCGCGGGCGTCGACATCTTGCGACCTCCGCGCGACGGCTACATGGCGTTCATCAAATCGCCCGACGGCCACCCCGTCGAGCTTCTTCAAAAGGGGTCGGCGCTGCCGCCAGAAGAGCCGTGGCGGTCGCTGCCCAACCAAGGCACCTGGTAGATTTCGCTTCGCGTCCGAGAGCGCTCGCGAAGGCTTCTCGGGTGTTGGCAGGCGACCTCGTGCGCCAGTTCCATGACGCCCCACCGCTCGCCCTCCTCGCCGACCCCTCGCCTCCGAGGCCGCGAGCTAGCTCCTCTGGGGCAGTCGCGCCCCATCGCTCTCGTGATAGCGAAAATCCCGGCAAGAGGTGCTAGACATGGACCGATGCCGAACGAACCCGGAGCAGTTCGCACGGTCCTGGTCATCGACGACAGTGACGCCGTCCTCGCCAAGACACGAGCCGCGCTCGAAGACGCAGGTTATCGCGTGCTCACGCGCAACCGCTCGACGGGATCGATCGGCGCCATCTTGAACGATAAGCCCGACATCGTCTTGCTCGAGCCCAACATGCCGTCGCTCTCGGGCGATTCCATCCTCAAGATCCTCGGCAAGACACCGAACCGCCCCGACACCCTGCTCCTCTTGCATTCGAACCTGCGCGCGGAAACGTTGCGCCTCAAATCCATCAGCACGGGTGCGCACGGATACATCCAGAAGACGGACAACGCCGCCGACTTCATTCGCCAGCTCGAACATTGGCTCCGTCGCGCGCGTCCGATGAGCAGCGCGCAGATGCCCGTTGCCGCCAAGTTCGAATCACCACGAAGCTCCGACTCGTCGGAGGGGCCTTCGTCGGCCAGCCCGGCGTTTTCGTCGGCCAACCCGGCGTTGCACGTCATCGTCGATACGGGCGTCTACACGCCGCCGCTCGAAGCCAGTTCCCTGCGCCCGCGCACGCTCTTCGCCGACAACGACTGGACGGCCCTCGGTGCCTACAAGGCTTCGCTCGGGCCGCAGCTCCACGCCGAATACGTGGGGTCGAGCGAAGAAGCCTTCGAGCGCGTCGTCTCGCGCCATCCGCCCGATGTCGTCGTTTGCGACGTCGCAATGAAGGGCGTGAGCGGTGGCGATCTCTTCAAGCGCGCCGTTCGGCTCGATCCCACGTGGGCGCAGCGATTCGTCTTCGTGACGGGCTTCGCCGGCCAACGCGCCGTGGCCGATTTTCTCAACGAAGTCGAGGTTCGCGTCTTCTTCAAGCCCGTCCCGAGCGGTCGACTCCTCGCCGCGATCTACCGCATCGGGATGAGCGCCCCACAGCGCCGCGTCGGTAACGGTTAAACGACAGATCGCCGAAAGCTTCCGGTGGGCTTACGCTTTTTCCCAACCGGTGCGCTTGCGGTAGCCGGCGATGGCCTCGTAGATGACCTCGAGCGCTCGATCGCGACCATAGAGCTCCTCGACCTCGCTGAACTTGCCCTCGAGCACTTTGTAGTCTTGGAAAAAACGACGAAGTTCGAGTAAGAGGTGCGGCGGCAGTTGATCGGAGGCGGTGTAGTGGGCGACGGCCGGATCGTCGACGGCGACGGCGACGATCTTGTCGTCGATGCCTTTGTCGTCGGTCATCTGGAACCCGCCGATGGCGCGGGCTCGAACGATCGTGAGCGGGTGAAGCGGCTCCTGCATGATGACGAGCACGTCGAGCGGGTCGCCGTCGCCCGCGTGGGTTTGCGGGATGAAGCCGTAGTTGGCGGGGTAGTGCACCGACGAGTAAAGCACCCGATCGAGCATCAAGAGCCCTGTGCGCTTGTCGAGCTCGTACTTGAGCTTCGACCCGCGGGGAATCTCGATGACTACGGGAAAGCTCTGATCGAGCCGGTCGGGAAGGGGGATGTCATGAAGGGGATGCACGAGTCTACCCGTATAGCACCGCTCTGTCCGCGCGCTAAGGGCTCCTTGGTCACTGCGCCGCGCTTCGAAACAGGATTACCAACGCGCGCCAAACCCGTAGGATGGGCGCGGCCCCCGTGCACCTTCCCGTCAATCCTCCCGTTCTGCCGATGCTCGCGAAGCGCGTCGACGCGCTGCCCGAGGGGGTCGACTGGCTCTTCGAGCCGAAATGGGACGGATTTCGGACGCTGGTGTTTCGCGACGGCGACGAGCTCCTCATCCAGAGTCGCGACGAGAAGCCGCTCAACCGCTATTTCCCCGAGCTCGTTCAAGCGCTCGAGGCCGCCCTCCCGGCGCGGTGCGTGCTCGACGGCGAGGTCGTCATCGCCAACGAGGCTGGGCTCGACTTCGAAGCGCTCCAGCTCCGGCTGCACCCGGCTGCTTCGCGCGTGACCATGCTCGCCCGGGAAATCCCGGCGTCGATCGTGTTTTTCGATCTTCTCTGCGAAGGCGATCGCAACCTTTTCGAGGTGCCCTTCGGTGTTCGGCGCGCCGCGCTCGAGCAGATGCTCGCCGGCGCGAAGCCGCCCATCCACTTGACGCCGGCTACACGCGATCGCGCGACGGCGGCGGATTGGTTTCAGCGATTCGAGGGCGCTGGCTTCGACGGCGTGATGGCCAAGCTACCCACCAGCTACTACGAGCCGAACAAGCGCATCATGCTCAAGGTGAAGCACGAGCGCGATTGCGACTGCGTCGTCGCCGGATTTCGGTGGCACAAGACGGGCGAGCGGACGCTGGTCGGGTCGTTGCTCCTCGGTCTTTTCGACGACGAAGGCGAGCTCCAGCACGTGGGTGTGACGGCGAGCTTCACTGCAGCCAAGAGGCGCGAGCTCGCCGAGTTTCTCGAGCCGTATCGCGAGGGTGCCCTCGAAGGCCACCCGTGGAAGGCTTGGGCCGCGCTTTCCGAAGAAGGGCAACGCGTGCCCGGCGTGAAGAGCCGTTGGAGCCAGGGCAAAGATCTGTCGTGGGAGCCGATTCGGCCCGAGTTGGTCGTCGAGGTCGCCTACGATCACATGCAGGGTACGCGTTTCCGCCACACCGCGCAGTTTCGCCGATGGCGCACGGACAAGGCGCCGCGAGACTGCACGTTCGCGCAACTCGAGGTCATCGCGCCGCAAGAACTCGCGGTGATCTTCGCTTCCGGTCGCTGAGTTCGCGCGTCGCGAGCTCTGATTTAGCCTTGGCTCTTGGCCGCGCGCCACTTTGCGCGCCATTCGCGCGTGGGATCGTCGTCGGGGTCCGGCGTCTCCTGGGGAGGTCGCTCCGACTCGGGCACGCTCTTCAGGTTGACGCGGACGCGCGTCCATGTCGACGAGCGGCCGCGCATCGCGTCAACGAGGATGTCTTCTGGTGCAAGAAGCGCCGCGACGGTTGGGTACTTGCTCTTCCAACGCTCGAGGCCGGAGAGCGCCGCTTCTTTGTTCGGCGAGTTGGCGATGACCAAGAGCGGCATCTTGGCCCGCGGCTTTTGGGGCGCGCCCTTCGCACGCGACGGAGCCACGCGCGCAAGTTCGCCTTCCATCTTGCGAAAATGCGGCGGCCACGGAGCGTCGCCGAGCCCCGACGCTTCGTCCTTTGCGGCGAGCTCGAGCAGCTTCTCCAGCGAGCCCGCCGCCTGATCGATGCCGGCGTGTGGATCGCCGCGCTCGGCGAATCGCCTGGGCATCGTGAGCACCGTGAAATCGGCGGGATCGCACGAAGAAACCTCGGACCACTCGAGCGGCGCCGAGACGCGCGCGTCGGGCAGCGGACGAATCGAATAGGCCGAGCACGTGGTGCGGTCTTTGGCGTTCTGGTTGTAGTCGAGGAACACGCCCCGGCGTTCCTCCTTCCACCATTTGGAAGTGGCAAGCGCGGGCGCGCGCCGTTCGACTTCGCGTGAGAGCGCGAGCGCGGCGCGGCGGACCTCGGTAAACGTCCAGTGGGGCACGATGCGCACGTTGACGTGGATCCCGCGCGAACCACTCGTCTTCGGAAATCCGACGAGGCCGAGCTCGTCGAGGAGAGCCTTGACCTCGAGCGCGACCTTGCGCACGTCGTCCCAAACGACGCCGGGCCCAGGATCGAGGTCCACTCGCAACTCGTCCGGGTGTTCGAGATCGGTCGACCGCACGGGGTGTGGATGGAGCTCGATGCAGCCGAGATTGGCGATCCACGCGAGCCCGGCCGCGTCGTCGACGACGACCTCCTCGGCCGTGCGACCCGACGGAAACGACAGCGTCACCGTCCGAAGCCACGACGGCCGCTTCTCGGGCGCACGCTTTTGATAGAAGGCTTCGCCTTCGGCGCCATCGACGAATCGCTTCAGCACGACGGGCCGATCGCGAATGCCCGCGAGCGCCCCCGGGGCAACCGCCAGGTAGTAGTGGACGACGTCGCGCTTGGCGAGCTGGGTTTGCCGTGAAAAGTAGGGCTTGCTCGGGTGGGTGATCTTCACCTCGCGCCCATCGATGGTGAGCACCTCGGCCGCCTCTTCCTTACTCACGATTTCGAGGCTACACCATTCTCCATGGCCGACACGAAGCAAGATGTGCTCGACATGCTGCGTGAGCTCGCCGAGCTGACGATGCTCGACGAGGGTGACCCGCAGTCGTTCCGAGTCCGCGCCTACGAGAGCGCGTCACAGGCGATCTCGGCTCAGGCGACCGACTTGGGCAAGCTCACCGCCAAGGAGCTGCAAAAAATCGAGGGCATCGGCAAGAGCACGGCCGACAAAATTCGCGAGCTGCTCGAAACGGGCAAGGTCGCCAAAGTCGAGGCCTTGCGGGAGAAGCACCCCACGAGCGTCGTCGCGCTCCTACGCATCCAGGGGCTCGGGCCCAAGGCCCTGAAGCGGCTGCGCAGCGAGCTCGGCGTACAGTCGCTCGACGATCTCCGGCACGTGCTCGCCGAGCACAAGCTACGCGAACTCAAGGGGTTCGGACAAAAGTCGGAAGAAAAGCTGGCCCTGGCGGTGAGCCGGTTCCAAGAGCAGGGGTCGGCCGATCGCACGCCCATTTCCGTGGCGCTTCCGCTCGCCACGCGCGTCGTGGCGAGGCTCTCCGAGGTGCCCGGCGTAACGCACGCGTCGTTCTGCGGCTCGCTTCGTCGCTTCTCGGAAACCATCGGCGACGTCGACATCGTGGTTGCCGCCGAGGCGGCCGAGCCCGTGATGAAGGCGCTCGTCTCGATGAACCTCGTCGACCGCGTGCTCGTCCGCGGCGAAGCGAAGACGAGCATCGTCACTCGTCGCGGTACGCAGGTCGACGTACGGGTCGTCGCAGCGCATCAGCTCGGCGCGGCGCGCCTCTACTTCACCGGCTCGAAGGGCCACAACATCAAGCTGCGTCAGCGCGCGCTCGCCCGGGGGTGGACGCTCAACGAGTACGCGCTCTCGGAAATCGAAGGCGGCAGGGTCATCGCCAGTGAAACCGAGGAGCAAATCTACGAAGCGCTCGGCCTCCGTTGGATTTCGCCGGTGTTGCGCGAAGACGCCGGCGAAATCGAAGCGTCGGAGAACGGCACCTTGCCGCGGCCGGTGGGCGACATCTTCGGCGACTTTCACGTCCACACCGATGTCTCGGGCGACGGGCGCTCCACGCTCGAGGAGGTGGTGGCGGCAGCCAAGGCCCGCGGCCTGCGGGTGCTCGCGATCACGGAGCACGCCGAGGGCACGCTCTCGGGCGTCGGGCGCGACGCGTTGCTCGAACAGCGGGCCAAGATTCGCGCCATGCAAACCTTGCTCGGCGATTCGCTCGCGCTCTTGCACGGCATCGAGCTCAACATCGGTCCCGAAGGCCAGCTCGACTACGATCTCGAATTCCGAAAGGGATTCGATTGGTGCCTCGCCTCGGTGCACGATCATTTCGAGCTCGACCGAGCTGCTCAAACGAAGCGCATCGTCGCCGCCATGCAAGATCCCACGGTGCGCATGATCGGCCACCTCTCGGCGCGCATGATCGGAGGCCGCCCGCCCATCCAACTCGATCTCGAAGCGATCTTCGAGGCCGCCGAGGCCACGAGCACGGCGCTCGAAGTGAACGGCGGTCTGCCGCGCCTCGACATGTCCGTCGAGGCGCTGCGCTTCGCGCGCCAGCGCAACATCCACTTCGTGCTGACGAGCGACGCTCACCAGGCGTCGGAGCTCGACCGCGTACGCTTCGCCGCGTTGAACGCCGAGCGCGCTTGGCTCGATCCCGATCGCATCGCCAACGCTTGGCCCGCCGACAAGCTCCTCGCATGGGCGACACGCTCGGCGTGAGATGCACCTTACGACGTCGGTCGCCCCTGGTGGAGTGCGGGAAGGCCTCCCATCTCAGCAACCCGCTAGAACACCGAACGGCTTGAAAACGTCGATCGATTGAGCAGTTGCATTTCAGTCGGCAACATCGTTTTGGGGCTGGGGCCCCAAAACTGGGGGGCGCTACGCGCTGCTCCTTCGGAGCCCC
>DATEMX010000322.1:0-2268 GCA_035275365.1 Polyangiaceae bacterium
GGCCCGACGGCGCACTCTCGGCGCTCATCCTCGATCCTCAAATCGAGGACATGTTCCGCCGCTCGCTGCGCGACATCGCCTCGGGGCAGGGCGGCGCGCTCGATCCCGAAGAAGTACGCCGCGTCGGCGTGGCCCTCGAGCGCGCGGTCGCACGTCAGGTCGCTGCCGGCCGCCCGGCCGTGCTCGTTACGAGCCCCGATCTGCGCCGCTACGTGCGCGCGTTCGCCGAGCGCCGGTGCCCGCAGCTCGCCGTTCTTTCCTTCCGCGAGGTCGAAGCCTCCACCACGATTCGTCCCGTCGAAACCGTACGCGCGCAAGGCGCGACGGCCTGATTTTCGAAGCTCCAGAAAGGCCCCCCATGCAGTTCGAGACATTCCGCGGTCGTAACGTCGAAGAGGCTCTCGCCGCCGTCAAGGCAGCGCTCGGAGCCGACGCCTTGATCGAATCGACGCGGCACGTCTCCAATGGCGGACACGGCTACCTCGGAAAATCATTCGTCGAGGTGACCGCCGCTCCCGGCGCCGGTACGGGCCGCACCAATCCCTTCTCGCGCAACGTTCCCAGCCAACGCGCGCCGGAGCCGATCCCCGCGGCTCCGCGAGCGCTCCGCGAGTTGTCGGCCATGACCGAGGCTTTCGCCTCCGAGGCTGTTCGTGGGGCCCGCCACGAAGGTGGTATCAACCGCGAGCTTCGCGCCATCCGCTCGCTCCTCGAGGAAATGTCGCACGGCAGAAGGCCCAAAGATCGCGCTATGTCGCTCTTGCAGGCGGCCGGCATCGAAGGGTCCCTCGCCACCGACGTCGCCAACGGCGCCGCACGTGTCACCCGCGCAGATCCCCTCGCGCTTCAGCGGTTTCTCCGCCGTCGCCTCGAAGAGCGGCTCGAGGTCATGCAAAGCCCGCTCGAGCTACCGGGGCCGCGCGTCATCGCTTGCATCGGCCCCACCGGGGTCGGCAAGACGACCACGCTCGCGAAGCTCGCCGCGCGCGCACACCTCGAGCTCGGGCGTTCGACTTCGGTGGTCACGCTCGACACGTTCCGCGTGGGCGCCGTCGAACAGATGCGCCGCTTCGTGGAGCTCATCGGCGTGCCGCTCGACGTCGCGCGCGATCGCTCCTCGTTCAATCAGGCCATGGCGCAGCGCCGCGCCGACATCACCCTCGTCGACACCGCCGGCGTCTGCACGGCCGACAACGCGGGGATGCAGCGGCTCGCCGCCTGCATCGAGGCCGTCACCGACCGCCCCGTCGACATCCTCTTGGTCGTCCAGGCATCGGTGCGGCCGCGCGACGTCGATCGGTTGCGCGCCGTCTACAAGAACCCGCAGCCCAAAGGCCTCGTCGTCACCAAGCTCGACGAGACCGATCAAGCCGGAGGCGCCCTGCACGCAGCGCTCGACACCCGCACGCTCCCCATCGCCTACCTGTGTGACGGACCTCGCGTCCCCGAAGACGTTCACGATGCAACCGTCGAGATGCTGCTCGACGCCGTACTGCCACTGTCGACATGAACTCCGAGCCTCCCCCCGTCGCGACTCCTCAGTCGAGTGGGACGGTTCCCGTCGCCACTGCGCAGGATCGCGCCCTCTACGATCGGTATCTGCCGCTCGTGCGTCGTATCGCGATCAAGGTCGCGAGGAGGCTCCCGAGCCAAGTCTCCGTCGACGATCTCATCGGAGCCGGTTGGCTTGGCCTCGTCGAGGCGATGCGTCGCCGCGAGACCATCCCGGGCGACGAGCAGTTCGAGACCTACGCCGCCTACCGCGTGAAGGGCGCCGTCCTCGACTATCTGCGAAGCCTCGATCCGATGACGCGCAAGATGCGCGGCGCCGCGCGGCAGATCACCGGCGCCATCAAAATGCTCACGTCGCGCTTGAAGCGCGCACCGACCGAAGAGGAAATTGCCGGCGAGCTCGGCCTCGATCTCGACGCCTATCACACCCTCTTGCACGAGGTCTCGCAGGCCGACCCCACGCGCATCGAGCTCACCGATGTCTACGGAACGCGCTCCAACGAAGCAGCGCCCGACGTCATGGCCTGGCGACGCGAGCTCGCCGACCAAATCGCCGAAGCGGTCGAGGGGATGTCGGATCGCCTGCAGCTCGTGCTCTCGCTCTACTATCAGGAAGAGTGCACCTTCCGCGAGGTGGGCGAAGTCTTGGGGGTCACCGAAGCGCGCGTGTGTCAGCTGCACGCCGAAGCGATCTATCGGATCCGTGCCCATCTCGACATTTCGGTCGAGAAGGCACCCAAAAAGAAAGCAGCGGGA
>DATEMX010000323.1:0-4029 GCA_035275365.1 Polyangiaceae bacterium
CCGGCCGAGGAGCCACCGAATGAGGACCGTGACGCCGAACGCGAGGACGCAGACGACGGTGACGATGAGCGCGATCCACCAAGGAAAGCCCGCCAAAAGGACGACCGTCCACGCGACGGCGATGACGAGCAAAAGAACGACGGCGAGGATGACGAGCACCATCGGCGCCTACCGCTTGACCACGCCGGAGGAAAGGCCGCCGATCGCTCGCTCGGTGTTCGCGTCGAGGCTCCACGCAAGGCCCCCCAAGGTGCCCGCGACGATCAGCGCGCAGAGGGCCAGCGCGGCGAAGAACGGCGCGCGGCTCGCCGGAGATGCGCCGGCACGTTCCGGCGGCTGCGCGTGCGGGCTGATTTTGCTCGCCGAAGGGAGCTCTCGCAAGAGCTGCTGATGCGCGCCTTCGATGAAGCTCACGCGTTGCGGTTCGCGATCGGGCGTCGCGAACATGCCGCGGAAGCCGAGGAGCAGGCATAGGTAATACACTTGAAGCGCGGCCGAGCGGCCGCCGAGCTGCAAAAGCGCCCTCATGCGCGCGAAGAAATTCTCGCCCGCCGTGTATTCTCGATAGAGAAGGAGCTGCAGAGGTTGGTTCATCCACTCGGTTCGGCCCGCCCAGCTCGATTTCAGCACTTGCTCGTCGAGGAAGGCGACGAGCGCGTAGCGCGCCTCGGCGATGTCGGCGTCGGAGACACCCGCCGCCCTCCCCGCCCCGACCATGCGTTCGAGCAACCCGAGGAGCTGCTGACGAAGCTCGGCCGGCGCGGGCAAATCGGACGAGGCGAGCTCGGACGCGACGATGAGGACGTCGGCCGACAGCCAATAGATGACGTCGCTCACGCTTTGCCCCCTACCTGAGGTTCGCCGCGTCGACGGCGTAGAGCGAGACCCCGGCGCCAGCCCAATCGGCCTCGACCGGCATGTAGAGCGCGACGGTGACCGACTTCGCGATCTCTTCCCAATAGGGCCCCTCGCGCCGGACGCGGAAGAAGCAGAGCCCCGGCTTGACGGGCAACGCGCTCGAAGGGTGCCACTCGATGTCGACGCGCACGCCGTGCCGCGCTTGCTTGACGACCTCGTAGATGTGATTCCAACCGGCGATCTTCAAGACCGCCGGCACGCGCTCGCGCACGAGCGCGTCGGTCATCCCCGCTTTCACCGCCACGAAGAACTCGTGCGACACCAGCTTCGGGTCGGGGATCTTGCCGATGAACATGCCGTCGGGCCGGTGCTCGAGCGGTATCTCGACGTACGATTTCTGATCTTCGCCCGAGAGCAGCGAGAGGACGCGCGCGAAGAGAACCTCGAAAGGATCGCCGAGGTCTACGTAGTTGAACTTGGGGAGCGAGAGCGGATCGACGTCGGGCGCGAACGTGCAGAGCTGACCGACCAGGGTCGACAAGAGCAGATACGCTTCTTCGGGGTGCGCGCGGCGATTGTCGAGCAAATGCACCAAAGAAGGGATCGCGCCGTTCAGCGTGTGGAGCATCCAGAACTTGCTCGCGTCGGCGTGGTGGAAGTCGACGCTCCCGGCTTGGCGCTGCTTGCGGTCGGCTGAGAGCTGCCGCTGGCGTGCGGTGATGGCGGCCAGCACGCGCTGAAGCCCCGACGACAAGAACGGGGCAGCGGCGATGTGCAGCACCGGCGGCACGTAGTTGTCGCGAACGATGGGTTGCCCGTTGGGCTTGCGGACGATCTCGGCGATGCGGATGGTGCCGAAGCCGTCCTTGCGTTCGCTGCCGAAGAAGAGCTGCAGGTTGGGCCGCGCCCAGTCGACCTCTTGCGCGGAGGTACCGGTGTTGGCGTCGGCGACCGCGCGCGATTGCTGCGCAAAGCGCCTCGGTTGGTTGGGCTCGCCGGGAACGGCGACGTTGGCGCCCCCTTCTACCTCGTGAGCGAGACCCAAGAAGACGTCGAGCTTCGACGCGTCGGCGGTAAATGCCGCCTCGAACGATCGCGGCGGGGGAGCGGGCTCTCCTTCGCCTTCGCCGCAGCGAATGTACACGCCGTCGGGCCACACGGCGGAGAATTTCTTCAACTTGAACTGATTCGAGACGAGCGCGCGCTCGTCGATCTCGATCTCGGTGATGCCCCAGTCGTAGTGCAGCGTAGCTTGGAGTCGCTCGCGGAGCAGCGTCTCATGATAGCGATCTTGCTGTTGAAAATGGTGCTGGCTGACGAGCAGGCCTTCGGTCCAAATGGGCTTGGTCGACATCTTCAGTTACCGCCCGCGGGAACGCGCCCCTGGCCGTCTTCGATTTGCATACGGTCGAGCCACACGAGGATGCGCTGCCCTTCGGTCGGGCACGTGGCCCCTTTCGACGGGGCAGCGAGATCGTGCGACACGAACCATGTCTTGCCCTGCGGCTCACGAAAGAGCGCCACGGTGGCGACGAGACGCGCTTCGGCGTTGGGCTCGAGCTTGATGGTCTTCGTTTCGCTCGGAAAAATGGTTTGCTCTGCCGACTTCACGAGGTCCCCCTGCAAGGCTACCGTATCGTTTTGCCAAATATCCTCGAACGTCGCCGTGCGAAGCTTCACGTCGGTCTTCAGTTGATAGACGCGCACCTGCACCGGGCGCGCGGCGCCCGTAGCTCCGCTGTTCAAGCGATCGCCCGCCGAAAGCGTGACCACCGGTCCGAGCGCTTCGCACGCCTTGGGGACGAGCGCCGCCTCTTTCGCGGCGGGCGGCGGCCGCGCCCCCCCGCAGTGGAAGGAAAGAACGGCCATGGACATCGCATAAATCCGGGAGAAGGCACGTCGAAGCATTGGCGCCTGATTTATACACCGACCAGAGCTCGCCGGATCCACACAAGAAATCTTGCTCGATTCAGCGCGCTCGAGTGTTAACCGAGCGGTGCCTTGACCGCAGACAAAAGGGAGTCTAAGAGGCAGAATGTGCCGACCCGCCGGTCGGAGGGTCGAATACACGCATCTTAGGTGTCCTGATCATTACGCCACCTACGAAGAGGGAGAGCTCACATGGCCGTCGATATGTTCTTGAAGTTGGAAGGAATCAAAGGCGAATCCGCTGATGGCAAGCACAAGGAAGAAATCGATGTCCTGGCTTGGTCGTGGGGCGCCGCGCAGCACGGATCGCGCGGCACGGGCGCCGGCGGCGGTTCGGGCAAGGTTCAAGTGCAGGACATCAGCTTCACGAAGTACGTCGACAGCGCCACCGCGGCGCTGCTGCAAGACTGCTGCGCCGGTTCGCACATTCCCAGCGCCACGCTGACCGTTCGCAAGGCGGGCGGTAAAGCCCCGCTCGACTACCTCACGATCACGCTGAAGGAGGTTCTCGTCAGCTCGATCTCGACCGGCGGCTCGGGCGGCGAAGATCGCATCACCGAAAACGTGACCTTGAACTTTGCCAGCTTCAAGCTGGAGTATAAGCCGCAGAAGGCCGACGGCTCCGCCGACGGACCGAAGACGGCCACCTGGAACATCGCCAAGAACACCCCGTAATTCCGCATCATTGGCAGGGCCGCGGGCGCTCGTCGCTCAGCGGTCCTGTCCGTCCGCGGGAGCCGCCAATCGAACGCGCTTTCGGCACTCGGCTTCCATTTCGGGGGTGAAGCGCTGGCGGCCCCAGTCGAAGGTGACGGGCACGCAGAGATCGTCCTCGTTGCGCGCCGCCAGCAGCGCTTGCAACGTGTCACGTGCCTGCCACACGGTTTCCCGCGGAACCTGCATGGAGAAAGCGCCCGCCACGCTCGGAACGCGATCGCCGACGATGTCGAGGTTCATCGCGCGAATCTGCTGAATGGTCGTCGACGCCGCGCGAGCCACGAGACCGAGGCGCGTGCCCGAGGGCACCTCGAGATCTGCCGTGGATTCGGGGGCGCGCATCTGCGTACCGGCGAATTTGAGCTGCTGGAGGTTCTCCAAGATGAGCGCGAACGCCTCGATCGTAGGGACGTAGTTGGCGGTCTCGTCGGGGAGCATGTCGGCCTCGACCAGATCCCAAAATCCCACATTGCCGCCCGCGCGTTCGATGCGCGCAAGAAGGCCGAAGGGGCCCAAGTTGTAAGC
>DATEMX010000324.1:0-10007 GCA_035275365.1 Polyangiaceae bacterium
CTGCGGTCGAAGCTCCGACCCCTGGGGTTTGGCGTGGTCGGGGTTCGCAACCGCGGCTATCGTCTCGAAGAACTCTCCTCGTGCACTCGGACGAAGGAAGCAGAATAGAGGAGCCATCATCCGGGTGGTACGCGGGAATCAAGGTAATCTCCAGTATCGGCGCGGCTACCCACAATGCCGTGCCGGCCGCACCAGCCCGGCGCACGCAATCCTACGATCGCGCAATCGACCACGAGCGGGTGGGCCACGCAATGGCCCAAGTTGGCTTCGCACGCCGGCTTTCACGGTCTGACCCTACCACCCGATGGGCGCGGGCTCTGCGCCGCGCGCCGTCGAAGACGATAGCGGCGAACATGGCCGCTGGATGCCCTTAATCGAGGGGGATCAGCCGCCGTCGGCCGTCGAACCGCCGCCGGCGCCACCGGCGCCACCCGTGCCGGAGGCCGATGCCACCTGGGGAATGGCCTTAATCCACTGGAGGATGAGGGGAGGCGAGTTGGTCTTGTTCCAACCCGAGTTCGTCGGGACCACGACCGGCATCTTGATACCGCAGGGCGTGCCGATCGTCTTGCTGTAGATGAGGCTCTCCTCCGGCTTCGCAGCGTTGATCAGCAGCAAACCCTTCCCATTGCACGCCATATCGCCCTTGCCGGCAACGCCGATGTACTTGCTGGGATCCGCGGTCGAGGCGACATTCAGCAAAAAGCCTGGCACGCCAGGTTCCTCCGTGCCGTGACAGCCTTTGGTGGCGCACGCCTTATCCATGATCCCGAGGATGTCGCCCGGGTTGTTGTTACTTCCGCCGCCCGCGCCGGTGGTCGCGGTGCCGGTACCGGTGGTCGCGGTGCCGGTGGTCGCAGTGCCCGCCCCGGTGGAACCGCCACGGAACTCTTCCTGCTGGGCGCTGGTGAGCTCGCCGGCACATCCGGCGATGAGCGGCAGGGCCGCGAGAAGGTGGACCGCAACCTGGTTCATGAGCTGGATTTTCATCTTTTGGACCGTCTTTAGAAAAGGGCGGAGACGCCGAGGTTTGCAACTACGTAAGTGTCGAGAGCCCCACCCGCGTTCGGGTATTGTTCCTGTTCGCCCGGCTTCGGGTTGAAGCTCGAGAAGATGCGCGTGTAGGTTACGTTGGCCCGCGCCTCGAGCCAGGGCTGGATCAAGTAGCCCGCGCCGACCTTGCCTTCGACGCCGCCGAACTTGGCGTGAGGGAACTTCTCGGTCTGGAACGTGCCGGCATTGAGGATGTGCATGTAGCCAGCGCCCACGTAGATCGCAGCCGGGCCGACCGGAATGCGCGCGTCGGCGCCGCCGCGAACGTAGCTGTAGGCGACCGACGGCACTTGGGCCTTCACGCTGTCTTCGCCGGTGAACAAGAACTTCCACTGGCCGTAGACGCCTTCGATGCCGATGAGCGGCGCATCGGCCGCGTCGCCGATGCGGAGGCGGTAGCGGGCGCCGACGGCAAAGCGCTGGAACTCACCCTTGGCCTCGAGGGGCGTGCCCTCGGTGTTGGTTTTCGTCTTCGACTCGAAGGGGAGCGCTTGCCCGAAGCGACCGACGATGGCGATGTCTTTGGCGCCCGAGATGCCTTGCGTGGCAAACGGGTAGATCTGCACGCCAATGGCCGCCATGCCGATCGCCGGGGCGGCGTAGGAACGAAGCGGACCCCTCACGGGGGTCGAGAACTTGAACTGGCGCGTGCCGATTTCGGCGCCTGCTTCGGCGACGATCATCGCGTTGTAGACGTCGACCGGGCCGCGGGGCTTGGTGACGGTGTCTTTGTCGAGCGAGACGGAGGCCTCGGCGCCGTCGCTTTTCTCGGCGTCTTTCTCTTCGTCTTTGTCTTTATCTTTATCTTTATCGGCGGTTTTCGCGGCCTTGGGCTCTTCGGCGGGGACCGACGCGATGTCTTGCAGCGGCACGGAGAGGAGCGGCTGGAGGCGGGGACCTGCCTTCTCACCTTTGCCGAGGGCGATGTTCTCTTCGATGACCGGCTCGGTCTGACCCTTGACGATCAGCACCACGCGGACTTCGCGCGTGCCGCCTTTGCCTTTTTTGCCGCGCGCCGAAACCACACCGGGCACGCCGGTTTGCGTGAGCGCCTTGCGGACGCCGGCGAGCGTTTGCTTGCGCGTCTTGGGGTTGGCGAGCGCGTCGGCGAGCGACCCTTTGACGCCGTTGTTGGCGAGCGCGGCGGAGAGATCGCCCTCGGCGCCGGCGGCCAAACCCTCGGGGAAGGTGTGACTCACCTCTTGCCGCACGGCGTCGGAATCGGCGCCTTCGGCGATGATGACAACCTTGTTTTTGGTGGCTGCTGCAAACGCCAAACTCGTTGCAAGAAGCCACAGGAACACAACGAGCGAGGATACCGTCTTCATCATTTTCGAACACCACACCTTCTCTGACCCACGGGCACGACAACCGAGCACGCCGTGCGTTGGAAGTATAAGTGGGCGATGAAGGCCTTTCCAGCTCAGAAATCAGGGTAATTGCATTCGTTCGCAAATAATTCTTCCCACACCGGAGACTTGCATTTCGGGCGGAGAGATCTCGAGGCCACCTCACCCGATGCCGAACTGTCGAAGTTTTTTATGCAGCCCTTCGCGCGTGATCCCGAGCGTTTTCGCGGCGCTCGTCTTGTTCTGCTTGTGCTCCCGCAGGGATTCGAGCAAGAGATACTTCTCGATCGAATCCATCATCGCGCGGAGATTTCCCTTCGTCGTTCCGGCACGTTCGATGACTCCCTCGACTTGGCGGATGCGGGGCGAGAGGAGCTCCTTGGTGACGAGGCCCCCGGGTTCGAGCTCGATGACGACGCGCTGCATCTCGTTTTGCAGCTCGCGCACGTTGCCGCGCCAATCGTAGGCCATGAGAAGCTCGTTGGTTTGCTGGGTGAATCCCCCGACCGGCTTGCCGAGCTCGGCGCCGTAGCGCGTGAGGAAAGCGGACGCCAGGATCGGAATGTCGTCGCGGCGCTCGCGGAGCGGAGGCACGCGGAGCGGAAACACCTTGAGCCGATAGTAGAGGTCTTCGCGGAACCTGCCGGCGGCCACCTCTTTGTCGAGGTTGCGGTTGCAGGCGGCGACGATGCGAACGCTCACGTATTTGGCCGACGCAGCGCCCACAGGGCGAATCTCGCCTTCTTGGAGGGCCCGCAGGAGCTTCGATTGAAGGGAAAGCGGCATCTCCGTGACCTCGTCGAGAAAGAGCGTTCCCCCGTCGGCGATCTCGAAGAGCCCCTTCTTGTCTTCGCTCGCGCCCGTAAACGAACCGCGCCGGTGGCCAAAGAGTTCGCTCTCGAGGAGATTCTCGGGGAGCGCCGCGCAATTTTGCGTGACGAACAGCTTGTCGCGCCGCCGCGAGCGGTAATGCAGCGCCGACGCGATGAGCTCTTTCCCGACGCCCGTTTCGCCCTCGATGAGGACGGTGACGCGGGTGTCGACCACCTTCTCGAGCTGGCCGAGCAGGTTGGCCATGGCCTGGCTCTGTCCCAAGATGGGCTGCGCGCCGCTTTGACGCTTCTCTTCGCGGTTCTTCAGAAAGGTGTTCTCTTTGGCGAGGCGGTCTTCGGCGGCGACGAGGCGCTGAATGAGGCGCGCCCCCGCGATCGCCAGCGACGCGTTGGCCGCGAGGACGGTGAGGACCTCCACGTCGTCCTGGCTCAGCATGGCGGGAGCGTCACGGTTGTCGACTTGCAGCACACCCAGAATGTGTTCTCCCTTCCAGAGCGGAACGCCGATCGTGCTGCGGATCGATGCACCCATGAGCGATTCGCTCTGACCGACGTCGCGCGGGGCGTCGGCGGCGAGCACGGCCGCGCGCTCGCCGAGGACCTTGCGAAAGACGCTTCGCGTGATGGGGACCTTGCCCGAGGGGGCTACCCCCTCGCCTCCCGCCGCGCGAAGGCGCGTCATGACGGGAACGTAGGCCCCGCCGGGCTCGTCGACGTCGCGGAGCACGATGGTGACGTGGGTGGCGCGCGGCACGAGCGCGAGCACGGCGTCGGCGACGGCGACGAGCGTTTCGTCGAAACCGGTCGTGGCGCCGATGCTTTTTTGTGCGCGGTAGAGGGCCGACAGGCTGCGCGGATTTTCTTCGACCCCGGCCGTGATGCGCCCGAGGTCGTCGAGCTTGCGAACGGCAACGACCCGGGTGTCGTCGCGATCGTCTCGGAGCGACACCTCGACACGGGTCACCGCGTCGCCCTCGCCGAGCTCGATGATGTCGCCGTTCGCGAGCGCCGCCTTGTGCCCGCCTTCGCCCCCTAGCGTGATGCGCACGCCCCCCCGCACCACGGCGGTGCCGTTGGTCGACCGCAGATCTTCGACGGTAGGTTCGGCGGGACCCAGCACGATGCGCGCGTGCTCGGCCGATACGTGCGTATCGTCGACGACGAGATCGCTCGTCGGTGCTCGACCGATACGAACGACCTCGCCATCACCTTCGAACGAACGCCCCGCGCTCGCGCCTGTCCGAACCGCCAGCCGAAGCATCGACATGCTAAATGAGAGGTGAATGACCGAGATTCATCCTCGGTCATTCACCGCGCGCGGAGCCGGTAGACGATCTCTTTCACGGGAGCATCGGCCATCATCATGTTGCGATCGTCTTTCGACTTGTTCTCGTCGACGATTTTCTGCAGGGCCTCGGCGACGGGCGCCGGCTGGGCTTGCGTGAGGTGATCGACCGCCGAAACGGCGGAGAAACGCACGGCGGCGTTCTTGACCTTGGGCAGGGCCTTGACGATCTCCATGCTCGTTCCGGCGTTGCCGAGAACCGAGAGCATGTAGGCGGCCTTGATACCGGTGGCCTGCGTCTTCTCTTCTTGGGCGGCCGGCTCTTGGATCTTGGCCAGGTAGCACCCCACGTTGTCGCCGCATCCGTTCACGACCGCCGAGGCGAGCTTGAACCACTCTTTTTCGACGGTGCTGCCGTCTTTGTCGACGGCCGCTTTCACGTCGCCCGCCTGGCCTTTGTTCATCAGCTTGATGGCCGTGAGCAGACCCGATTGCTGAACGACGTCTTTCTCGTTCTCGCCGCCCTTGGCCTCTTTGACCTGCTTCAAGAGCCAGGGGACGAGCTCTGGATCGTAGAAATGCGACGCCGCCTCGAGGAGCTGCGCGCGCGCATTTTGCCCGGCCGGCGGCATGAGCGTGGTCGGGCCGATCTTCTCGAAGGCAGCCTGGAAGGCCCTCTCCGTTTCGGGCTTGCTCGGGAGCTTGGTGAGCTCGCGCGCGAGGAGGGCGCGATTCACGTCGGAGTCGGCGCTGCTCAGCGCGTCGACCATGGGGCCCGCCGCCTCGCCGCGACCGATCGCGCCGAGCACGACCGCCGCCGCGCGGATGTACGACTTGGCCTCGTCGGGGTTGCCGCCAGACGCCGTCTTCGCGTAGTCGACGAGGTCGGCGTCTTTGCCGGAGAGCGCGTTCACGAGCGTGGGGACGGCGTCTTTGCCAATCTTGATGAGGGCCACGGTGGCGGTCTTCGCCACGTCGGGCTTGCTCATGACCGCTTTGAAGAGCGGCTTGACGGCCGCCGGATCCTTGAGCTCGCCGGCGAGCTGCGCCGCGGTGACCTGCCAAAACTGTTCGTTCTGGTAGGCGGTCACCTTGCCGCTGTCGCCCGGCCCGGGTTGCTTCTCCATCTTGCGGTTGAGGCGTTCGACGATGAGCCCCTTCCAGCTCGGGCTCGCCAGCGAGAGCATGGCGTCGCCTACGTTTTTGTAGGCCTGCGAGCCTTTTTGCGTTCCTGCTTCGAGCTTCACGAAGGCTTCACCGAGCGCGGCGGCGGCGTCTTCGCTCTTCGTCGCGGCGATGGCAGGAGCCGACCAGCGTACGTCGTCTTCGGTTGCACCTTTGCCGTTGGCAAAGCCCGAACATGCCTGAATCCAGGCGGCTTTGGCGCGTGGATCGCGCGTGTCGGCGAGCAGCTTGATGAGGTCGATGCGCGTGCGATCGTCGAGCCCGCCTTCGACGTAGGTCTTGGTGAGGGGCTCGACGATCTTGTCGAGTAGCCCCTTGACGTTCTCGTCGTCGCGGTTCTTGTTGGCGCGGGTCATCGCGTCTTCGAAGAACTGGATGAGCCGCTTGATGGCGGCCGGACGTTGGATGGGATCGCTCAGCTTCTTGACGTGTGTCTCCGGCGCATTCTCGTCGGCGCAGCCTTGCATGCCGGCGAGCGCCGCCGGCAACGCGATGGCGCCGGCGGAGGTGAACAGCAGGGCACGGAGGAGCGGAGCAATCGTTCGCGCGATTCGAATCATCGGATCACCTCCCCAAGAGGGTAGTGAATGGATAGGCTCGCCTTTCGGGGCGAGCTCCGGTGCTGTGCTGAGGCTGAAAAACCAAGGCCCTTCGGAACGTTATGCTGCTCGCCTTCGCGGTGTCAATTGGGCGTTCACGACGGGGCGCGCTCTTCGATCGGCGCTCAGCCGATGATCATCGCCTCGCTGAGCAATTTTCCCTCACGAAAACGCCTCAAGTTCCAACGATCGAACATAGGAAGCTCGGTGCCTTCGGCGATGTATTGGGCGAGGAGCTTACCGATCACGGGCGCCATCATGAACCCGTGGCCCATGAATCCAGACGCTTGAAAGAAGTCGGCGACCTCGTCGACACGGCCCACGATGGGGTTTTGATCGGGGGTGATGTCGTAGCACCCCGCCCATTGTCGCAGGACTTTGACCGACCCGAGGACCGGGCACGCGCGCGTGAGCGACCGCGCGTAGAGCGCGAGGAATCGGTGCGAAGAGCGTTGGTCGATACCCTCGGGCACCCGATCGTTGGAGACGCCCCCGACGATCTCGCCGCGCGTCGATTGCGAGAAATAGAGGCCGTCGGTGAGGTCGGCGACGAGCGGCGAGAGCCACGGCTTCAAGGGTTCGCTCGAGCAGATCTCGTGGCGGTGAGGGCGATTGGGGAGCTCGACGCCGACCAAGCGCGCCACTTCGGGGCTCCAGGCGCCGGCCGCGTTCACGACGCGATTCGTTCGGATCTTGCCGCGATCGGTGACGACGGCGTCGATTCGAGTCCCGCTCGTCTCGAAGCCGAGCACGTTGGTGAAAGGCGCGATCTCGACGCCGAGTTTCTTGGCGGCCTCGGCGTAGCCCCAAAGAAATGGCCAAGGAAAGACCACGCCGTCGTCGGGGTTGAAGCTCGCGGCGACGACCCCGCTCGTGTCGAGCTCGGGGACGACGTCGCGCGCCTCGTCGGGTTCGAGCATGCGGGTCATGAGGCCGCACTCGTTCTGGACGCGCACGCTCGCTTCGAGCGCACGCCGCTTCTCTTCGGTGCGAACGAGGAAGAGGTAGCCACCTTGCCGGAACCAGACGTTGATCTTCATCTCGCTCGCGAAGTCTCGGCAGATGCGGATGCTCTCTTGCATGAGCCGCACGTTGGCCTCGCTCGACCACTGCGCGCGTACGCCCCCGCCGTTGCGCCCGCTCGCTCCCCCGCAGATATAGGAGCGATCGACGATGACCACGTCGCGAATGCCGTGCTCGCGGGCCAGGTTGTACGCGATCGATAGCCCCATGATCCCCGCGCCCACGACGACGATGTCAGCGCGATCTCGCACGCGCCCAGTGCCCTAGCGCGCGTGGAGGCGGCGTGAGTGTTCGACGACGGACGAGTGCAATTGGGCGTTGCTCACGAGAAAGCCATTCTCGTTGGTGAGCTCGGGGCCGCCGTAGTCGATGAGCTCACCGAGACCGTCGGTGAAGACGCCTCCCGCGGCCCGCACGATGGCTTCGGGCGCGCAGCAGTCCCACCTCTTGCCGGCGCGGCCGGGTTGCAAATAGATGTCGGCACGACCGGACGCGACGTCGGCCGCTTTGAGACCGGCGCTGCCACGCTGCGAGATTTGGCCGATGCCGAGCGTGCCCAAAAAGTCGCGCAAGCGGTCGGACTGATGCGAGCGGGAAACGACGGCGCGCGCGTGTGCGAGATCGCTCGCCCTGCTGACGCGGAGCGGCGTGCGCACGCCCATCGGATCCACCTCGAAGGCGCCGACCGAATCTGCGCCGGCCCACGCCGTGCCGAACGCGGGAGCGAGGACGACGCCCGCCACCGGCCGCGCGTTCTCGCAGAGGCCGATCATCACCACGAAATCGCCGTTTTTGGCGACGAACTCGAGCGTTCCGTCGAGCGGATCGACGAAGAAGACGCGCGGAGCGCCGACCCATCCGGCGAACGCGCTCTCGTCGCTCTCTTCGGCGACCACCGGCACGGGACCGAACGCCTCGGCGATACGCGCGCAGATGAGCGCGTTGGCCTCGCGATCGGCCTGTGTCACCGGATCGCTCGGGCCCTTGTAGTCGACGGCAAAGTCGGTCGCGTAGACACGCGCGATGATGCCCGCCGCCTCACGGGCGATGCTCAGCATGATCTCCAGCTCTTCGACCCGCGTCACGTCATCACCCCGGCGTGGGCGAGATCCGTCGCGAGCTGCGTGAGCGCCTCCGTCGTCAGGTAGGGCGGCTCCTCGCCCGCTTCGCGCACGAGCTCTTCGAGCTGGGAAACGCTCTTCGGGCCGAGCACGACCGAGGAGACCATCTCGTTGGCGAGAGCGAACCGCACGGCCGCGGCCCGCAGCGTGAGGACGTTTCCGGTAACGAGCGGCCGCACGGCGTCGAGCTGGCGGATGCGGCTCTCGAACTCGCGGCGCGTCCAGCGATTGCTCCTGTGATCGTTGGCGGGGAACGAATGCGAGCCGATGTAGAGCCCCGCCAAGAGGCCGTAAGAAAGCACCGAGCGGGCCAAGACGCCGGCGTTGGCGGCGCGAATCTCACCCGCTAGATCGTGCAACTCCCGCGAGAAGAAGACGTTGTACGGAAGCTCGATGACCTCGGCGCCGTGTCCGAGCGCGGCGCGGGCCGCGTAGCTGTCTCCCGCGCTGATGCCCCACGTCCCGATGACGCCGCTTTGCTTGAGGTCGTTCATCGCGAGCGCCGCTTCGGTGGCGGCCATGGTGGATGCGCTCGGGTTGTGGAGCAACACGACGTCGATCTTCTCGCGCTTCAGGCGATCGCACGAACGTTTCACCGCGTCTTTCAGATATTTCCCGTCGAAGCGCTTGTAGACGTCGTAGCCCGGCGTGGGGCCCGAAGCGGGGTCGTGCCGAAAGGTACCCACCTTGGTTACGATGCGCGCATCTTTGCCCGCGAGGCGCTCGCCCAGACACTTTTCCATTTCGCCGCGACCGTAGACGTCGGCCGTTTCGAAGACGGTCACGCCGAGCTCGAGCGCGCGGTCGATGACGCGATCGCGCTCGGCGGGTTCGACGTAGCCGTAGGCTTCGCCAGTTAGCCCCCATGTTCCGAGGGCCAGCTCGGAGACCGGGAGTCGAGGAGGGCCGAGGAGTCGCGTTCGCACGCCGTGCGATCTAGCACTTTTCGCTAGTTCCGCGCGGCGAAAATCCAACCCCCAGATTCGAGAGCGTGGATACTTGCCATGCCGGCATGCCTGGATGCCAAGTCACGAACGACGGGGGGACCCCTTTCTGCTTCAGTTCTCAATTTGCCATGACAAATTGGGAACGATGGCGCGGACCCTCCTAGTGCCGCGGCTGAACTGAGGACAAGACTTCGGCCGCGCGACACTAGTGCATGTAGAGCCAGTAGTGAGCCGAGCCGAACCGTGCGGCGGAGAGCGCGGTGACGACGACCTCGACGTCACCGGCGAGGGCGGGGATCTCCCATTCGGCCTCCGTCCAGCCGTCTTGCCGAAGGCGCGCCTTGCCGAGCGATGCTCCGCCGGTGCTGGCCTCGACCTCGGGAGGCGCGCCACCCGGCGAGGCGGAATCTTCGTCACTGACCAAACGCGCCACCAGCACACCGGCGCGCCCACGCCCGTGAAGAACGAAATGATCGCTCGAGCGCCGCACGCGCGCGCCGTCGGCGATGGTCCGCTCGCCGTGCTCGAACGAGAGCGCTTTGTTCTCGGTCTCGCGCGTCGGTCCGAGCCAATAGTCGTGGAGCGCCTCGGACTCGAGATCGGCCACGTCGA
>DATEMX010000325.1:0-4522 GCA_035275365.1 Polyangiaceae bacterium
CGCCATCCCGCCGATGGAAGACGCCAAATGATGCACGGTACAACGGGGCCCTGGGGGCCAATGCTGCTCTACGCCGCTCTAGACAGCGAAGCTCACGCGCAGTGCCGAAGGCGTGATGCTCCGCCTGGGGCAGCTCGCGCCCACTGTTCGACGAGCCCTTGAAAGCGAGCGGGACCGCATTTGCGCAAGACGAGCGCTTCGCGACCGACCTGTCGCGCAGCGCGCTTAGCCACGTACATTCCGCCGTGGCTATTGATCTCGGTGAGAATGAGCACGAAATCGGCGCGCTCGACGACCGCCTTGAGACCCTCGGCACCCCGACCCCCGACGTCACCGGAATGCCACTCGATGGAGTGGCCGGCGCTTTCGGCGATCTTCGTAAACTCGGCTCCGCGCCGCAAGAGCCCACCCACGATGGCGATGTTCATGATGCGAAAGCTCCCAGTCCTCGGAAGCTAGCGCCAGAGAACGTCACTGTAAAGGACGAATGTCTATTATAATGACGTTCATCGACAGGGTTGGGCTTTCGCCGTCCAGATGATCAGAGAGCAACGCAGTGACCTCTCTCGCAGCCCTTCAAGCCGAGCGCCGTGCAATCGACGGTCACCGGCGACGCACCGACGCACGCGGTGAGCATCTTTCCGTCGCACGTCGGCTCTTTGGGCAAGCACGCCCCGGTTTCGGGGTACACGCACGCCGCGCCGCCGGGATTTTCGACGCATCGTCCCCCCATGACGCCGCAGTCGTGAAAGCTCACGAGCCCGCACCGATCACAGCCGAGCTTGATGTTTCCGTCGCAGCGATCGTTTCCCGCCGATTGACAGGTGACGGGCCCTCGGTCGGAGCAGCCTGTCGGAGAGCTCGGGTTGCATTGGGCGAAGGCGTGCGAGCAGTCGCGCGTTGCCGTGCCCTTCGGTGTCGTGAGCGAAGCCACGTCGCCTGCGCAGGTGACCGTGGGCAAAGCGAGCGCGGGGTTCCACCAGCAGCCGTCCTCCTGACAAACAACCCCCTCAGGAAGCTTCGTCGACGCGATCGTTCCGGCGCATCCGCCCTTGGCCAAGATGTCTCTCACCTTGAAGCTCCAGCGTTCGTTCTGCCCGAACTCGGGGATGGCGCGTTCTTCGTTGCCGTGCGATTGCGGCGCGAGGCACGATTGAATGGCGTTGGCGCTCAGCGCATCGACATCCAGCACACCGCCGTCGACCGGCTTCGGCACGAAGCAGGCTGCCAAGACGGCGCAGGCGCCGAGGAGCGAAGGCGGCGACGGAGCCACCGGTTCAGCCGGTCGATTCGGCCACGCTTCGGCCGCGGAGACGTCGACCCGACCATCGGCACGCACGCCGTGGACGATGGCCGCGTCGATGTTGCAAGTCGTGAAGAGAGGCGCCGGAGCATCGGAGAAAAGACCGCCGTCGGCGCTCGCGTCCGGCGCTGGCGTGAACTCGGCGCCGCTCGAACAGCCCGCCACCACGCCTCCGACGATCACCGCCCACACCCGCCCAAGGCTTCCATGAATGGCTCGCATGTCCCCTCCCAAGCAACCGCGGGGCCATTCGCAACGCCCCGTAACCTCGTCCTGTTTGGTGCTCGTCTGCAACACTTTTCGTTCGCACCGTGCTCGATTCGCGCCAAATCGAGCGCAAACCACCACGCACCGACATCGTCGCCGTGTCGCGAGCGCCCGGTAGGGCCCGCTGATTGCGAGGTAAGGAACGATTGGATACTCCATCGCTTACCTCAAATATTTTTCGAAGAAAGCGACCGCGTGACCCAGCATGAGGACCTGGTTTTCGCGTTTTTGCGCGCCGTGCCCTTCGTCGGCGAAGATCATGAGCGGCGACGCAATGCCCTTCTGCTCGAGCGCTTCGTGAATCTGAATCGCTTCGCCCGCCGGCACGCGCGGATCGGTCGCGCCCTGGAGGATGAGGAGCGGCGCTTTCATGCGATCCAAGTAGGTCATGGGCGAGAGCTTCACGAGCGCGTCTTTGTCGCGCTCCGGATCGCCGTATTCCGAGATACGCAAGATCCTCCTGTACGGCGCCGTGTTCTTGAGAAACGTCGAGAGGCTGCTGATGCCGACCACGTCGACCCCCGCGTCGTAGGCGCCCGCGAACATCGTCATCCCCATGAGCACCGAATAGCCTCCGTAGCTACCGCCGTAGATGCCCACCTTGGGTTCCTTACCGTCGCAAGCGAAGCGCTTCTTCGCCCATTTCGCGGCGTCTTCGATGTCGGTGATCACTTCGAGCCGCTTGGGGCCGTCGTCGGCGTGAATCCACGACTTTCCGTAGCCGTCGCTGCCGCGCACGTTGGGCTCGACGAACACGAAGCCCGCACCGACGAACGCCTGCGCCGACATCGAGAAGCCGGGAATCGCCTGCGCTTCAGGGCCGCCATGAAACGCGACGACCACCTGGCAAGGCGACGACCGAGCCCGAGCGGGCGTCCGCACGAGCACCGGAATCTGGATGCCGTCGCGCGCCGGATAGGTCTCGGCCTGGGCGCGCGCGAACGCCGTCGTATCGACCTCCGGCGTACTCGGGCGGTGCCAAGGCGTGATGGCCTTGGTCTTCCAATCGATCACGTAGGCTTGCTGCGGATGGCGCCCGTCGTCGACCCCGAGTGTCGTGTAGCGGCCGTCGGGCGTGGTCGGCCCTGCCCGAAGGTGATCGGCGCCTTCCACCTTCGGCAACGGCGTGGCCTTCTCGGTCTTGGCGTCGAGCGCGGCGAGGCGGGTGAAACCATTCTCGTTGATCTGATAGAGGATGCGCGTTCGACGGCGATCGATTTGAAAGCTCGCGACGTCGAACTTGATGTCGTCACCTATGGGAGAGAGCTTGCCCGCCGTCCATGAGTAAAGGCGCCGGAACTCGCCAAGCTTGTTGGTGAGGACGAGGATCTCGCCTTCCTTGGCGCCGTAGGCAACGTCGTACTCTTCCTTCTCGCCTTGCCCCATGAGGGGCGTGAGCTCGCCGGCCTTCCACTCGAAGACCTCCGCCGTGAGACTGCCTGTCTCTTTGCGCAAGAGCAGGCGCCCGTCGTCTTTGCCATCGACGACGTTCCACAGCCCGTCTTGCGTGAGCACCGTCTCGCGCTCGCGTTTGCCGACGTCGTAGCGATAGATGGCGTAGGCGTCGCTCTTCTTGTCGTTCGACACGAAGTAGACGTAACGCGCGTCGCTCGAGACATATTGAAAGAGCGCGCGGCTCCCTTTCTCGTGCTGGATGACGACGAGCGGACCGCCCTCGGCGGGCTGCAAGTAGAGCCCAGGGTTCTCCTCACCCTTTCGATCGCGCGACACCACGAGGAACTTGCCGTCGGGGGTCATCGACTCGAGCCGTGTCACGTCTTCCCCGCCCGTGAGCTGCGTGGGGAAGCGCAGCGGCCCGTCGACCTTCCAGATCTGTGGGACGCCGGTGACGGCCCATCCGAAATAGAGCGCCTTGCCGTCGGGCGCGAGGCGTCCGACGCCAGGGCCGCGCAGGTCGAAGAGCGCTTGGATTCTCCGCGAGACGTCGGGGGGCAGCGGGAGGGGCCGATACTTCGCGAGCACCTCCGGCGCGATGCTCTCCACGCCAAGCCCTTGATAAGCGGGCGAAGGGAGCGCCGCCTTCGCCGAAGGCGGTGCACCGGCGTCGACGAAGGCGGTTGACGACGGCTCCGCGCGCGCAGGGACCGGCGGAGCGGGGACCGGTGACGCGCCGCAACCCATCAGCGCGCACATGGCCCAACCTGCCGCGAACCACGTATTTTTCATGGAAACCAGGTGACGTGAAACGCCGAAGCCGTCAAGGACCATCCAACACAACCGCCCTACAGACTGATTGGGTTGCGCAGCCCCGCCGGCGTTTGGCGGCCTGGCTGCCTCGCCTGCGATCACCCTCGCTCCTGCCAGTCGCCGCTGGCAAGGCCCCCGGTTCAGCCATCGGCCGTCCCGCGTCATGCCGTGCTTGCTGCCGCGCCGCGAGGCTTTACGAGTCGCGTCGCTTCGGCCTACAAGCGTATCGAAATGGCGTTCTGGTTCGGGTGGCTCGCAGTTGGGTCGATCGCGCTATCGGCTTCCCTGCCACTCGGATTTCGGGCGTGGAACAAGCGACGAGCGGCGCCCGACTCCCGTCCGATTCGCGTTCACGTCGCGCTCGGCACGGCGACGACCGTCTTGGCCTTCGCACACGTGGTGTTCGTGGTGCCGGACCTCGGCTCCCCCGAGGCGGTCGGCGGCGGGTTCATGGCGTTCGTGCCCGCGGCCATGGCCTTTTGCGTGATCATCGCGCACGCGGGCATCGGTCTGCAGCTCCGCGACGTTCGCTTGAA
Source organism: Polyangiaceae bacterium (assembly GCA_035275365.1). Lineage (GTDB taxonomy): Bacteria > Myxococcota_A > Polyangia > Polyangiales > Polyangiaceae > DASWDH01. The sequence goes on from DATEMX010000325.1 coordinate 4,315, forward strand.
GCAGCGCGCGCAGAAACGGCGCACCCACGTGATGACGGCGATCGCCATCGCTGTCGCGGTCACCGCCCACGTTTGGATCTTGCGGACCGTCGAGTAGCGCGGCAGGCTACAAATCGAGGGCGGCGCCGAGCAGAACCGACCAGCCGCCCGCTGGTTTCGAAATGCCTGCCTTATCGAAGGCGTCGCCCCCGAACGCAGCGCCGGGCCT
>DATEMX010000326.1:0-8457 GCA_035275365.1 Polyangiaceae bacterium
GGGCGTGACCATCGCGCCGATGTCGGCCACGGAGCACGCTCTCGTTCTGCTCAAGGCGGCGATCGTCACCCTCTCGTGGGTTCTCACGTTCTTCGCGATCAAGCATCTGCCCATTTCGTTGGCCTCACCGGTGCGCGCCAGCGCGCCGCTCTTTACGCTGTTCGGCGCGATTCTTTTGTTCGGCGAACGGCCCCATTGGCAGCAGTGGGTCGGCATCGGTTGCGTGCTTCTGGCCTATTCGGCCTTCTCGTGGATCGGCCGTTCGGAGGGCATCCACTTCGAGAAGAACCGTTGGGTGTGGTCCCTCTTTGCCGGCACGCTCGTCGGCGCGGTCAGTGGGCTCTACGACAAGCACCTTCTACAAGGCAAAAAGCTCGAGGCAACCACGCTTCAGTTCTGGTTTTCGATCTACAACGCTCTCTTGCAAGGGGCGATCGTGGCGGCTCTCTGGCGGCCACGTCGCCAGCGCAGCACGCCGTACGTGTTTCGATGGAGCATGTTAGCGGTGGCCGCGCTCTTGCTCCTGGCCGACAACCTCTATTTCCGAGCGCTGGCGCTGCCGGGCGCGCTCGTTTCCATCGTGTCCACGACTCGCCGCGCCAATGTCGTCATCAGTTTTGCGGTGGGTGGCTTCGTCTTCCAAGAACGCTACCGGGCGCAAAAATCGGTCGCGTTGCTCGGTGTCTTGGTGGGTCTCGCCCTCCTTCTTCGTTGAAGGCGCGAAGACGATCGGCGTAAACCGCTGCCGCGCGCTTCGCCGGCCCGCGATCAGCGGCTCGACGAAAGGGCCTTCGTTTCGCGAGGCAGCTCGAGTGCGCGCCAGAGGTACCAGCTGGCCACGGTGCGAAAAGGGCGCCAGCGTTCGCCGTGGCGCAGCATGAGGGCGGGGGTCGGGAGCGCTCGCTTGCGGAAGACCAGGGCAAAGCCTTTGCGGACGCCGTAGTCGTCGATGGGGAGTACGTCGGGGCGGCCGAGCCTGAAGATGAGAAGCATCTCCGCCGTCCAGCGTCCGATGCCGCGCACTTCGGTGAGGCGAAGGACGATCTCTTCGTCGGGCATTCGGCCAAGCTTGGCGATCGTGGGAACCGTCCCGCCGGCGACTTTGTGGGCGAGATCGCGGATGGCCAGGATCTTGTTTCGCGAGAGGCCCACCTGGCGAAGCTCGGGCTCAGGCGTCGCCAAGATCGCTTCGGGACTCGGAAAGCGATGGCCGCCGTAGAGCGCGCGGAACCGTCCGAAGATGGTGGCGGCCGCCTTGCCGGTGAGCTGCTGATAGACGATCGACTCCGCCAGCATCTCGAGCGAGCTGTGTCGGTGCTTCAGCTCGAGGCAGAGGGGGCCCACGCGATCGATGAGATCGCCGAGCGCGCGGTCTGCCTTTCGCAAATGAGCGAGCGCCTCAGAACCGTCGAAGCCGAGCTCGGCACGCTTCACGTTCACCAACCTTTGCCTGCTAAATGCAGCGGCGTTTGGCGCGCCATGGCGCCCTCGATCTCGAGCAGACGTACCTTGGTGTCCACGCCTCCGTGCGCCGAGAACCCACCAAGGCGCCCGTTGGCGGCGAGCACGCGGTGGCATGGAACGACGATTGGAAATGGGTTGGCTCCGAGCGCGCGTCCGAGCGCTCGAGCTGCGCCGGGCGCGCCGATGCGCGCGGCCAACTCTCCGTAGGTGACCGTGCGCCCCGCCGACACCTTGCGAGCGGCGCGATACACCCGAGCTGCGAACGGCTGCAATCCTTCGAAATCGAGCGGAAGGTCGTCGAGGTCTTGAAGCTCTCCGGCGAGGTGCTGCGTGAGCCGCTTCATGATCCGTCTCATCGGTGCCGGCGGCTCCGTGGTGTTCACGGCGCCGCCAGCCCCGACGCGCGCAACCGTGCTGGCCAACGAAGCCTCGGGCAAGCCCACGCGGGTGACGCCTCGCTCGTTCCAAGCGATGCCGCAACGTCCGATGACGCTGTCGAAGAGGGCGTACCGCGCCGTCGTTTGCGCTCGCTTCGCCGTGTTCATGCTCCGCTGAGTTTATACCTGCTACGCGCGGAACGACTTGGCAAAAGTTGCGACCTCGCAGGGCACCCCAGAGCCGTGGCGAGTGCTGTCCAACGGCCGATCGAACCTACCCTCCTCGCGTAGGCCAACCCGTGGAAGTCGTTAGGGGGCTTCGGGGGGAGCTTCCTCACCTCGCTGCTCCGGAAGGACGCCCGATTCGTCTTCCGTACCGCCGCCCGGAGCATTGGCTTGGTCCTTCTTTTCCTCGCGCCGCATCTTGCGCTTCGCATCCTTGTCGCGTTGGCGTTCCAGACGGAGTCGCTCTTTCTCTCTCTTCTTGAATGTCGGATTCGCGGGCATGCTGGGCTCCGTTGACGGTAGGTCGACTCGTTGGGCCGCGCGGAGGCACGGCAACCAAATGCTGCGGCGACTCGCTTCAGTGCGAGGATCGGGGCCATGGCGTAAAGACCCTGCGGGCTCCCTAGCGAGGAGATCAGCGAGCCGGAGGACGAGAGACGCCTTGAGAGCCACGATTCTGACACGCTGCGTATTCCAACGCAATCAGCCTCGTCCTTGGGCCGAGTCCGAAGAATACGGCGGATCATCCACCAGGACATTTCCCGCTGATGCGGGAATTCTGCCCGTCCGATCAGGTTGAGTGGCCTTATGGGCCGCTACGAGGATCGATCTGGTAGCGAGAAGTCTGAGGCAGTAGTGCTAGAGGGGCCTACACATGTATGAGACGTTCGGGTTTGGAAAGCGTGATGATGGACGTTACACGCTTCGGCTCTTTTTGCCGGACACCCGCCGAGATCCGAATCAATTCGGTCGAGGCGGGCCGCACCGCGTCGTCGACGTCCGTGTCGTAGGCGATTTTCAAGCCAAGGTTGGTCACGGGCCCGATTGGTCATCCCAGAGCGGCCTCGTCATGGCCAAGGTCGATCACCCGAGCGGCGCGGTGTTCGAGTACGTCTTTCCCGAGGCATTTCCGGACGGCTACTACCAATACAAGTACCTCGTCAGATTCGAGAACGGCAGCGTGCGATGGGTGGGCGATCCGTGCACCAAATACGGCGGCGATTCGCAGGACAACTCGGCGTTCGTCGTGGGTGGTGCGCCCGTGGAGGTTACGCCGCTTCCCGCGGTGCATCGCCGCCGGCACCAAGACCTCGTCATCTACGAGCTCATGATCGACGACTTCACGGCAGGCTACCGCCAAGGCCGTTCGCCGATCGAAGCCGTGGCCGACAAGCTCGACGACCTCGTGGCGCTCGGAGTGAACGCCATCGAATTCATGCCGTGGACGGCGTGGCCCGACTCCGACGACTTCAGCTGGGGCTACGATCCGGCGTACTTCTTCTCGGTCGAATCGGATCTCGTTCGTAGCACCGAGCTTCCCGGAGGTGCCCCGAGCCGCTCGCTCGACAAGTTGTCGCGCCTCGCCACGATGGTCTCCGAATGCCATCGCCGAGGCCTCATGGTGATCGTCGACATCGTGCTCCAGCACGCTTCTCCCGGTGTCGACACCAAAGGATTTCCCTACTACTGGCTCTGGCAGGACGCCGCAGACTGTCCGTTCGTGGGCAACTTCACCAACGCGGAGACCTTCGGTAGCCTCCCGCTCGACTACGGCAATCGCTGCACGCTCGAGTTCGTGGCCGACGTCTGCAAGTATTGGGTTTCACGCTTCGAAGTCGACGGCTTCCGCTTCGACCAGATCTCCGGCTATCGCAACCCCGATTTCCCGGCGAAGGGTGCCCCTGCGCTGATTGAAGCGCTGCGCACCTGGCTCGACGCGAAAGGGCTGGGGCCCTTTCCGCTGATCGTCGAAGATACGTTCGACTACGACGTCATCCGCGACACCAACGCGCTCGGGGCGACGGGAGGCTGGTTCGACATGTTCCGGTCGCGTCCATTTCAGGCGCTCGCATTCGGCCAGCGCTTGGGGCCAGAGTTCGTGCGCGTGCTCAACGCCGCGCGCGACTTCGCGTACCCGATAGGCCCGACCGTCTACATCGAGAACCACGATCATACGACCATCACGGCGCGTGCCGGCGGGCGCGGACCTTCGGAATGGCCCCGCACGCAGCCATATGCGATCGCGCTCGCCACGTGCGCCGGCGCGTTGCTCCTTCACAACGGCCAAGAATTCGGCCAAGTAGAGGTATTTCCCGAGCCCGGCGAGCCGGAACCGCCGGGGAGAGGGCGCGTGCGACCGCGGCCGCTGCGATGGGAAGAATGGGCCGACCCGGTGGGGCGAAGGATGCGCGAGCTTTACGCGTTCTTGTTGCAGTTGCGAGCGCGCTACGCCGGCCTCCGCTCGCCCAACTTCTACCCGAACGAGTACGACTGGCAGCGAACGCACTTCGACGGTGGCTACGGAATCGACGTGGACATGCAGGTCGTCATCTACCACCGCTGGGGCACGGGCGACGCGGGTCGCCTCGAGCGGTTCATGGTGGTGCTGAATTTCTCGCAAGAAACGCGGTGGGTCACCGTACCCTTCCCCACGGACGGCCGCTGGGTCGATCTCCTGAACGGCAGCTCCGAGCACTTGGTCGCCGGCTACCAATTGACGAACCACCCCGTAGGCTCCAACTGGGGTGGCGTCTTCTTCCAAGGCGAGTAGCGATCGGTGTTCTAGCGCGTGCTGGCCTCGTTCAACGTCGTGAGCAAATTCGCGAGGTTCAATGGTTTCTGCAGCCAGGCGTATTGTTCGGTACCTCGGTGCTCGGCCGGCTTGGCGGACATCACCACGACGGGGATGGGCGGGATGCTGCTGTCTTTCGCGATGTGCTTGCGAAATTCCCAGCCGTCCATCACCGGCATCATGAGGTCGAGAAGAATGACCGAGGGCGGGTCGGCCCTACGGTGCAGGAGGTCGAGAGCCTCCTGACCGTTGCATGCGGAGAGCGTGGCATAACCCTCTTCTTCGAGAATCGTGCTGATGCTTTGACGAATGGAAGCGTCGTCTTCGACGACGAGCACGCTGCGCCCGCTCGAGGGTGGCGCGACGGCGATTCTCGGCTGGCTCTCGCGCTCTTCCTGGTCGGCGTCGAAGGTAGCTACTTGCCATCGGTCGATCTCGTCGGGCGGCATCCGAGGCCAGCGCGAGCTTTCTGCTCCTTCGAGGACCATGGCTTCGGTCGCGTCCGTGCAAAGGTCGTCGGGCCGCGTCTTCAAGGAGGCTCTCGCGTTCGCGGCGTCGTCGGCTTTTCGAGTGCGCAGTTGTTTCTGGATGCGGCTCACCACGTCGCATAGCGGCATCGGCCGCTCAAGGTAGCCATCGGCTCCGAGGTCGAGCCGTGAGAGGCTCCCACCCTTCGACGGGCCTGCGTGCGCCATGACTGGGATGTGCCGCGTGCGCGGGTCGTTCTTCAGAGCCCACAAGACGTCGCGCCCGTTGATGTGAGGAATGAGGATGTCGAGGATGATGAGATCGGCGCCGTACTCCACGGCAAAGTCGACCGCGCGCGACGCGTCGAAGAGCGACACGACGGCGAGCCGCGCCGCCGCCGCAGCTCGGCGTAGCCCGCGATGAAACAGGTCGTCGTGGTCGATGACCAGTACAGTGGCACTGCCCGCGCCGGTGTCCCCCACCCGCATCGTTACAAGGTAGCTCCATCGCGCTTCCAAAGACAGAGCGTGCGTCGTGTTTTTTTTCCATGAACTCCTTCCGCCGGCCACCGAAATGGCAAACTAACATTATTGTCGCAGATTTCTCGCTACCAGATCGATCGTCGGAGCGGGCATACGCCAACTCAAGGACTGACCGAAACAGGCAGTTTTGGGGTGCTTTTAGGCTCGAGCGGCCCAAGGGGTAGCGGCTCGTTCCGTCCGAACTAGGTGATTCCGACTGCCTCGCCGTATTTTACGTTGGCCTCCGCCATTTTGGAATCATGATCTATTCCTGCCAAAGTCTGCGGCAGTAGTGCTAAGTGGGGCTTTTTCGCCCAGAGCACGCGAGATTTCGCGGCGCAACGCTGACACCTGCGTTTGGCGCCCGCGCGAGGTTGCAGCGCAGTGTTACACCGTCCCCGCATGCATACGAGGGAGGCCAAGAGCTCACCTGGGTCGAGCGGCTTCGAGAAGTGCATGGTGACTCGGCCTCGAGCACCTTGACGGTCTTCGGCCCTGGAATACGCTGTCAGCGGCTCGATGAAGAAATACAAGGGTCGCCTAGGGCGAGCAACGTCGAATCTCGCCGGACCAATTCACGCTGAACGAGCGCGGATGTCATCCGGCGATTTCATATCAGAGGCGTCGCCGCGCGGCGCATTCCGAGGTCACGCAAGATTCGCTTTGCGGCGTTGTGCCCGGCCGCGCCGATGACGGAACCCGCAGGATGGCAGCCCGCGCTGCACGAGTAGAGCCCGTTTATGGGATAAGCGTATGGATGGCGATCGGTGAATCCGATGGTGTTGTCGACGTGATGAATGTGGCCGCGCGTGATGCCGAAATGTTGCTCGATTTTGCGCGGATGGAGCGCGAAGACGTCGACGACGAGGTCCGACGTTCCCGGGGCGAAGCGGTCGCAGATGGATAGCAAATGCTTCACGTAGCTCTCCTCCCTCTCGTCCCAGCTCGCCTCGGCGAGCTCATAGGGGACCCACTCCACGAAGAGGGCTGCGTTGTGGCGGCCCTCCGTGTCCGACAGAGTGGGATCGACGGCCGAATGCACGTACCACTCGATGCTGGGAAACTCGGGCAACCTCCCGGCCTTCGCGTCGGCGTAGCCCCGGGCGAGCTCGGCTATGACCACGTCTTCGTCGGGGAGCAGGTGGATGGTAGGCCCATATTGGCCGCGGTCTTCCGGCAAACAGCGAAAGCGGGGCAACGCCGAAAGACAGAGGTTGACCTTGAACGTCGTCCCGTTTCGCTCCATGGCGCGCAGGCGAGCGAGGTACTCTTCGGGGAGGTTCTCTTTTCCCACGAGATGTTGCGTGCGAAAGGGATCGGCGTTCGAGAGCACCACTTCGGCGGCGAACGTTCGACCGTCGGCGAGCGCCACGCCGTGCGCCGTTTGCCCGCGAATCTCGATGCGAAGAACGGGCGCGCTCTTTTCGATGCGAACTCCGGCGGCCCGGGCAAGCTCCTGGAGCTTGCCCGTGACGGTGCCCATTCCACCCTGCACGATCATCCACGTTCCACCCGAGCTCGGCAGGCGGCACATGTTGTGGACCAGCAAGTTGAAGCCCGACCCCAGCGTTTCGTAGCCTCCATCGAGCCCCGAAAATGCGTCCGTGACTGCGTACATCGCCTTCAATAGGTCGCTGCGAAACGCGAATCGCTCGAGGTAGTCTTTGGCCGAGCCGCGGCAAAGGTCGACGAAGTGTCGGCGGAGCGCGGGACGCACGAAGCGCTCGGCGGTCTCTTCGAGTGGCAACGGTTCGAGCAACCAACTCGTCGCGAGGTCGTCACGCAATGCGCCGAGTTCGTCGTTCATCGCCGCGTTGGCGCGCCAGTCGGCTTCGCTGAAGAACCGCAAGAACTGCTCTTGCATCGCCGCGCGGTCGGAGCCGAACAAGAGAAAACGATCGCCAGTCGTCGGCAAGAAATAGTGAGGATCACGACGAATCAAGGGCAGGTCGAGGCCGAGCTCGGCGAGGAGCTCTGGCGGCGCGAGGCCGAGCAAATAGGCCCCCGACGAAATCCCCAGGTTGGGAGCCTTCGCGAAGGGGTATTCGGTCTTTGCCGCGCCCCCGACCTCGTCCTTCTCTTCGAACAGCGTGACGGAGACCCCCGCGCGGGCCAGCAAGATCGCCGCCACGAGTCCGTTGTGGCCCCCGCCTACGATGACGACGTCGCTACGATTCACCTGGGCCACGATGGTCGTTCCTCGTTCGTCATGCGCGGATGGTACACCGTGTCCCGAAAAACGTCGCTTTTCGGGCCCAGTTCGTGAATCGCGAACTCTTCTTGAGTGGTGAAATGCGTGACCTCTGTTTTTTTGCATCGAGTCATCGCCAAAATGGCAGAAAGCGACGAACGCCGACGTCGCCTTCGATCTGCGGAATCGATGGGCGAAGCGAGGTGTTGTTCCGGTGACGACGCGTGTCGCGTCGCCGTAAAACATCGGAGGAGTCGTCATGAAAGACAGCATCGATGAGGTCGTCCGTGAGGCATTGGCAGCACATCTCGCCGTCGATCCCGGACAGATCGAGCCGACCCACCGGCTCGCCGCGGATCTCGCCTTGCAACCGCTCGACGTGGTGCTGGTGGCATGCAGATTGGAAGAGCTCGAGGGTGTCGAGTTGCCCATCGATCGACTCGACGCGATCGACACGGTCGAAGACTTGAGCGCGCTCCTCGGGCTCGCGCGCGCGAGCGCCCGCCGACGGCGCCGCACGTTCGAAGTCGAGCACAGGCGCCGAGCTCCGGGGCCGCGACGCGGGCTACGCGCGGCGGCCGGCGACTGAAATTCGCGGCGGAAGAAATGCTAGGAGAGGCGAGCGTCATGGGTTACTCC
>DATEMX010000327.1:0-13078 GCA_035275365.1 Polyangiaceae bacterium
TGTTCCAGGCCGTCGCCGACCTGCGTCCCCTGAAATGCCGCTACCGGAGCGCCCGCGACAGCGAGGAGATCATCGTGATTCATCCGTACGCCATGGTGCTCCACAAAGACGCCATCTATTGCGTCGGGCTCCACACGGGGCGCGGAGAAATTCGCACATTTTTGCTCGATCGCATGCGCGACACCGAGTCGTCGGCGCTCGATCGCTTCGAGCTGCCTCCGGATTTCAAGGTCGACGACTACTTTCAAGGGAGCTTCGGCATCTGGCGGGGCACCAAGAAAATCAAGGTCGTCATCGCCTTCGATCCGAGCGTGGCCGAGCTCGTTCGTTCGCGCCGGGTCCATGAATCCCAAAAGCTCTTCATGGATCCCGACGGCACGCTCCGCCTGACGATGACCGTGGGCGATCTCACCGAGCTTTCGTCCTGGGTTCTGCAATGGGGAAAGACGGCGAAGGTCATCGAGCCGGAGGAGCTCGTGCGGGACATCGAGAACGAGCTCGCGCTGGCGCTCGCCAAATACCGCACCGACGGCGCCGGGACTCGCAAGCCCACGCCGGTTCGACGCAAAGCGGCGCGAGCTTCCCGCGGGGGACCTGTTCGGGCCGGAGGTCGAAAGGGTTGACACCTTTGGGCCGTGGTCCGACTGTTTGTCAGCCAGGCCGCCGCATGGGAAATACCTCATGGCGAAGATGGAAGTCGTGACCCTCAAGACGCTAGCCACCGAAGACGACGTCTCGGCGCAAAAGCCCGCGATCGATCCCGCGAGCCTTGGGCACCCCCAGCTCGTCGAAGGTCCGTTTTGGCAAAAGGTCCCCGCTTACGCCGGGGTCTCCGAGGAAACGTTTCTCGATCATTCTTGGCAGAGCAAAAACTCGATCACCAAGGCCGAGAAGCTGCTCGAGAGCTTGAAGGGCGTCGTCTCGGAAGACTTCGTGAGGGACGCGGCCATCGGCTTTCAACGCGCGCCGATGAGCGTTCGCGTCACGCCGTACATCATGGCGCTCATCGACTGGCAAAATCCCTACGCCGACCCGCTGCGCACGCAGTTCATTCCGCTCGGGTCGCGGCTTTTGCCCGACCACCCGAAGCTCGGGCTCGATTCGCTTCGCGAGCAGGCCGATGCGCCCGTGCCCGGCCTCACGCACCGCTATCCGGACAAGGCCCTCTTTCTCCCGCTGAGCACCTGCCCTGTCTATTGCCGCTTCTGCACTCGGAGCTACGCCGTCGGCGTCGACACCGAAGAGGTCGAGAAGGTCGAGCTTCGCGTCAGCGCCGAACGGTGGCAGCGCGCGTTTCGGTACATCGCTTCGCGCCCCGAGCTCGAAGACATCGTCGTCTCGGGTGGCGATGCGTACAACCTGCGGCCGAGCCAACTCACCGAGATCGGTGACACGCTCTTGGCGATGCGTAACATTCGCCGCCTGCGCATCGCCACCAAGGGCCCCGCGGTGATGCCGCAGAAAATCCTCACCGACGCCGCGTGGACCGACGCTTTGACCGGCATCGTCGAGAAGGGGCGAAAGCTGCACAAAGAGGTCGTGCTCCACACGCACTTCAATCATCCGGCCGAGATCACCGGCATCACGCTGCGAGCGATGAACCTTCTCTTCGAGCGAGGCGTGGTCGTGCGAAACCAAACGGTGCTGCAGCGCGGGGTCAACGATACCGTCGCGACGATGGGCCTCTTGATCAAGCGCATGGCCCACGTCAACGTGCACCCCTACTACGTCTACGTGCACGATCTGGTGAAGGGGGTCGAAGATCTCCGAACCTCGCTGGAGACGGCGCTCGTCATCGAGAAAAACGTGCGCGGCATCACCGCGGGGTTCAACACGCCCACGTTCGTGGTCGATGCTCCCGGGGGCGGCGGCAAACGCGACGCCCATTCTTTCGAACACTACGACCGCGAGACTGGGATCAGCGTCTATACGAGCCCGAGCGTGCACCCCGGCGTCTACTACTCTTACTTCGATCCCTTGCATCAGCTCTCGCCCGAGGTCCAGAAGCGCTGGCAGAGCCCCGCCGAGCAAGATGCGATGATGGCCCACGCGCTCGGGGCGGCCAAGGCCCGTCCGCACGGCAACCGGCCTTCGCTCTATCCGGTCGTCTGATCGGCGACGTTGCCGGCGGCGCTACTCGACCGGCCCCGTGCTGGCGAGTGCCGGGTCGCGCGACTCGCGATAGCGGCGGTAGTAGGTGAGGACCTTGACGACGTAGTCTTCCGTCTCGTCGTAGGGCGGGATGCCGCCGTGGCGGACCACGGCATTTTCGCCGGCGTTGTAGCCGGCTACCGTGAGCTGCAGATCGCCGTTGAACATGTTGGCGAGCACGCGCAGGTAGCGGACGCCGCCCAGGATGTTCTCGCGCGGATCCATGACGTCGCGCACCTGCATGCGGTCTGCCGTGTCGGGCATGAGCTGCATGAGCCCGATGGCGCCCGCGCGCGAAACCGCGCGCGGATCGTAGTCGCTCTCCACCTTGATGACGGCGCGGACCAGCTCTTCCGGGATTTGATAGAGGGTCGCGGCTTCGCGAATGGCATCGTTGTAGCGGCTGAAGCGTTCGGCCGAGGAATCGCCCGGAGCTACCGCCCCGGGGCCACCGCGGCGTTTGCCGCCGCCCCCCTTCATATAGAGTCGGTAGCGACCGTCGCCGCTCGGCACGTTGGTAAAATGCGCCGTGCCGTCTTTGTCGACGAAGGTGTAGATGTCGGCGAACGAGAGGGTGGGCAGAAGCGAGAGGCCGAAGAAGCCAAGGATGACGCCGAACCAGCGATAGTCGTGCCGCATGCCCAACGCTCCGAAAGAAAGCCTAGCACGCATGGCGGCGATGGTACCGCGCTCGATGGCCATGGACAACTTTGGCGCCGCGCCCTCATGAAAAACCGCCGGAGGTCGCCAACGCGCCAAGCCCAGCCATCGCCAAGGCCGCCAAGCCCGCCAAGGGGTGGTTGGGTTCTGGTGGTTGCCGACTGAAAGCTTTGGAGGTCCGATGGCCTCACGACAATTTCGGCTTGGTAGACCGCCAGCAAGGCCACGACCCACCCCCAGCAAGGACCACCCACCCCAACTCTTGGCGACCTTGGCGCTCTTGGCGATGCTGAGATATGGATGATCGTCCCAGCTTACCCCGGTGCCCAGAACGCGTGGGGGAGAGCGTGGCGATGCGAGAGCGCCAGGAGGTCCATCGCGAGAGCGACCGTGATGTGGACCAAGAAGCCGGCGTAGATGCTCTTCGTGCGCATGGAGATAGTCCCCAGCACGATGCCGGCGATGATCGCGCCGTTCGCCTCGAGGTAGGGCTTGCCGAAATGGATCATGCAGTAGGGCACGCACATCGCGAAGATGGCCCCCGAGCCGAGCGAGCGACGCAGCGCGCCGAGCCAAATCCCACGAAAGAAGAGCTCGAGCCCGAAGAACTGCGCGAAGTACATTCCCTCCCAAAGCAAAAAGTCGAACCAGCTACGCGAAGCGCTCTTGTAAAACGGGTAGTAGTGGCCGAAATCCGGCGACAGCGAGACGACGTAGACGGGCGGCAAGACGATGAGCAAGAGGGCGCCATAGATCCAAGCGTGCGCGAAGAAGCCGCGCACGCGAAGGCCCATGTCGAGCAAGCTATCGCTCGGGAAGATGAGCTTGTAGAGGGGAAACGGGAAGAGCACGTATCCCGCGAAGCGGGTGAAGGCCCACCACATGTAGCCGTAGAGCTCGTCGTATTTGGCGAGCTTGATGGCGCTGTGGTGCTTGATGACCTCCTGCTCGATGAGCCACGGCCGCACGACGTCGTCGTACGTGCTTCGGCCGCCGAAATACTCTTGGAGCGTGAGGATGATCGCCACCATGACGAACATGACGGCCGGCCTGAAGTCGTAGCCTCCGCTCGCGATCATTTGGCCGCGGTAGTGGTGCGCTTCGACGTCGAGCTCGCGCCACCAGGAGCGGAAGAGGATCCACGCGAGCGGCGCGAGCGCTGCGATGACTGGGATGGGGATGAACGTCTTCCAATAAGGTGACTGCAGCAGCGTCGCGAATCCGAAGAGCGGAGCTGCGACTTCTGGCGCGGGGGCACCCTGCGGGAAGGTGGCGGGCTGGATCAGTTCGAGCAGCACGAGGATTAGGCGCTCGCGAACCGAATTCCCTGGTCGATGCGCGCCAAGCTCTCCTCTTTGCCGAGGACGGCGAGGACTTCGTAGAGCCCCGGGCTCACGGTGCGTCCGGTGAGCGAAACCCGCGCGGGCTGAGCGACGTCTTTGATGGCGAGGTTTTTCGCGGCGAGCCAGCCGGTGATGGCCGTTTCGAGCGACGCCTCGTCCCAAGCATCGAGCGGCGCCAAGAGGCTTCGGAGCTCGCCCAGCCGAGTCGCGCTCTCGGGGGTCAAAAACTTCTTCTTCGCCTTTTCGTCGAAAACGGGACTCTTGAAGAAGTACGACAGCGCATCGGCGGCTTCTTTCAGCGACCGTGCTCGTTCGCGAATGGCCGGGATCGCCTTGGCCAGCTTGGGCTCGGGGGGATCGGCGATGCCGATCTCGGCCAAGAAGGGTCGGACCATTTCCTGGTAGCGCGGGACTGACGTGAGATCGGGGCGTTTCAAGTGCTCGAAGGCCACGTCGGCGAACTTCTTTGGGTCGAATTTGCCGTCGGCCTTGCCCACGTTGGCAAAATCAAACTTTCGGATGAGATCTTCGCGTGAGAAGATCTCCTCGTCGCCGAACGACCAGCCGAAGCGAACGAGGTAGTTCAGCACACCCATCGGGGAGTATCCCATGGCTTGGTACTCACCGACGCTCACCGCGGCGTGACGCTTCGACAATTTTTCGCCGTTCGGGGCGAGCATCAGGGGCAGGTGGGCGAAGCGCGGCGGCTCGTAGCCGAGCGCCTGACAGATCATGATTTGCGGTGGCGTGTTCACCATGTGCTCGCGCCCGCGCGCAACGAGCGTGATGCCCATGGAAACGTCGTCGACGACGGCACCGAAGTTGTAGAGCGGGACGCCGTCCGAGCGTACCAGCACGAAGTCTTGCTGGGCCGTGTTGGGCGTGGTGATGGTGCCGAAGACGAGATCGTCGTAAGTCACCGAGCCCGTCTCCGGGGTTCGAAATCGGATGACGAAGGGCTTGTCCGGTTGGTCTTGCCTGTCGCGGCAGGTGCCCGGGTAGCGAAACTGCGCCTTGGGATCTTGGGCCTTCAGCGCGGTGCGCTTTTCGTCGAGCTCTTCTTTGGTGCAAAAGCACCGGTAGGCGAGCTTTCGCGAGATGAGGCGATCGGCGAACTCTCTGTAGAGGGGGAGCCGCTGCATCTGGAAATAGGGGCCGTTCGGCCCGCCGACCTCCGGGCCCTCGTTCCAATCGAGCTCGAGCCAGCGCATCGCATCGAGGATGACGTTGCGGCTCTCCTCGGTGCTGCGTTCTTGGTCGGTGTCCTCGATCCGAAGGACGAACGTTCCGTTGAGTTTCTTGGCCCACAGCCAGTTGAACATGGCTGTGCGCACGCCTCCGATATGGAGGTAACCAGTGGGGGAGGGGGCGAACCGGACCCGGGGCGCCGAAGAGGAGGCCATCGTCGGCCCCCGCAATTAGCAGACGGGCCCGCCAACGGCCACAAGTTCGGGTAAGGGGTGCCTCGGGGTCCCCCCAAACCGGGCCGCCTGCCCTTTAAGGATGTAAGATGCGGGGACGGGCTTGCTCGCACCGCCCTGGCTCTGCTAAAGCTCCGGCCCCCCGAACCTTCGGACCCTCTTCGGGTTCGGAGGTCGTTCGAAGCCACTTTCGAATCCCAGCGTCAGCGTTCTCGGAGCCGCCATGAGCAAGTCACCCGCCGCCATCGTCAAGGAACAGTTTGGAGACAAGGAGAAGCTCGTCGCCGCGCTGAGCCCCCTCACGAGCGACGACCTCTGGGTCAACCGAGTGAATGAAACGAAGGGGCTCTCGCGGGTCTCCAACGCCAAGCTCCTGCACCTCTTCAATGTTCTCTCGGCCGTGAAGCAGAAGTTCGGATCGCGCGTCAAGTTGGTCGACGCCATCTGCGATCTCGAGAAGCGAACCAAAGACGAGGGTTTCAAGAAGCGTCTCCTCGCCTACCCGGTCCCCCGCCTCTACGACCACTACCGCGCCTCGGCCCGCCGAGCCGGCGTGAAGGTCGACGGCTCCGCGACGACCCTTCGTTCCGGCGCGGCGCCGGCCAAGGGTGCTGACAAGTCCGCGGAGCCGAAGGCCAAGAAGGCTGCCGACAAGGCGCCCGTGCCGGCTGCGAAAGCCGCGCCGAAGAAGAAGTAGTCTCTCGAGGTCGCGTTTGCGGGCTCAAGGCGGGCTCGGAGTCGGGGCCTCGAAGGGGCTCGCTGGCATGCCGTGGCGCGCGGACTCGCGCGAGCTACACTTTTTCCGATGACGCGCGATGAAGCCGTCGCCATTCTCCGCAGTCCCGAGGGGAGGGACGAGACTCGGCGGGTCTACAAGCTCGGCCGAGCGGTCGAGCTCGTCCTACAGACGATCTACGGGCGCGACCACACCCGCGCCGAAGCCGAGCAGATGGTCGACGGTCTGGCCGAGCTCGCCGAAGCGTATTTTCCAGGCAGCTCGGAGACCTTTTCGATCGTCTACGGTCGCCGTCTGGGTCGCGTCATCAGCGAAGTCTACGGCTCCGACTAACAATCAGCTCGTGGCGAGCCCTTTCTCCTTCAAGTAACTCCGAAGAAACGACGCCATCTTCTCGTAGCTAGCCTTCGTGTCGTCGATGGTCTTTTGCTCGATGGTCTTGCCGACGAGCATGATCTTCACTTCGACGTTGAAATCGACGATGCGGCGGGCGCGTTTGTCGCCGATGGGCTCGCTGTAGATCTCACCTGAGATGGTCGTCTTGTCGGCCATCGAGCTCGGGATGACGCGAAAACGGTAGCGGTTGGTCTTCCGGTCGAGCTTGCCTTCTTCGACGTAACCGAACTTGTCGCCCATGACCTTCTTGAGTGCGGCGGGAACGTTCTCCACGAGGGGTTGGACATCGACGCGTCGCTCCATCGCGTCGTCGGTGATCTTCTGATCGAGGATGCGCCACGTGGGAAAGCGCAGCGTCTCCAAATAGAGCCTTCGATTGAACTCCGCGTCGAAGAAGAGAACCTGGCAGAGGGTGCCTTCGGTGCAGTCGAACTCGTGCTGGAAGCGGGTGGTGGCCATGACCTTTGGAGCCTTGCTCGATATGCGGCCGAGCGCAACGGGCCAGTAGTGCCGTGCGCGCCGCCCGGTTTCAGCGCTGGATGTACTTCGTGTAGACGTGGAGGTCGTTGCCCGGCCAGTAGAAGTCTGCGATGTGCCCGGCTTGCTCGTAGCCGGAGCGCTCGTAGAAGATTCGAGTAGATCGGTACACTTCGAGCCCGGCCGTCTCCACGCGAACGATGCGAACGCCTTCTTGGCGCAGCGTGTCTTCGACGGCCGCCATGAGCTCCTTGCCTACACCGAGCCGGCGCGAGGCTCGATCGACGGCGAGCCAGTAGAGGTCGAAGCACCCTTCTGTCATCGGCGTGGCCCCAAAACACGCATAACCGAGCACGCGTTCGCCTTCGAGGCGCAAAATGAAGCGATAGTCGTCCGACGAGGGGTCGCCCAGCGCCGCGTCGATGAGCTCGAGCGCGACCGCTACCTCGTCGCGAGTGAATTCGGGGGTGTCGCCGAGGAGGCTAGCGAGCCTCGACCGATGTTGCGGTCCGAGTTTGGCGAGCACTGCCGACACCCTTCTTTCGGCTCAAGGCGTAACGAACCAGGAGGCGCATGAGGGCGGGGTAGTCGATGCCGACGGACTGCGCCGCCCGCGCATAGCCTGCGTCGGGAGAGAGATCGCAGTTGGGGTTGACGTCGATGACGTAGGGGACGCCCGCGTTGCTGAGGCGCACGTCGACCCGGCCGTAGTCGCGAACGCCGACGGCGCGGCACGCCTCGGTGGCCGCGCGGCGAAGCTTGGCGGCGAGGGGCGACTGGAGCTCGGGGTGCATCACCGGCTGCGTTCCCAGATCTTCGACCGACCCGGTTCGCCACTTGGCGTCGTAGGAGACGATGTGCGGCTGACCGCTCGGGAGGTTCGAGAAGTCGATCTCTTGCAGCGGTAGCACCCTGGCTTGTGGGAAACCGAGGAGGGCGACGTTGAACTCGCGGCCTTCGATATACTGCTCGACCAGCGCCGGAGCCTTGAAGAGGTTGATGACCTCGGCCACGAGCTCGCGAAGCGAAGCTTCGTCGTGAACCACTGATTTGCCCCAGATACCGGCCGAGCCGTCTTCCCACGCGGGCTTGACGATGAGCGGGTAGGGCAGATCGCACGGTGCGTCTTCGCGCTCGAAGAGCATGCCCTGTGGGGTAGGGACCCCAGCTTGGATGAGCCGTTGCTTGACTCGATCCTTATAAAGGGCGGCGGAGAGCGCGTCGGGAGCCGAACCGGTGTAAGGGATGCCCATGAGGTCGAGCACCGTGGGTATCGCCGTTTCGAGGCGCGCGTCGCTTCCGAGCGACTCGCACAGGTTGAAGACGCACATCGGCGTGTTGGTTTCGAGCCGAGCGCGGAGCTCGGCGAAGTCTCCTTCCGTCGGAAGGAGCGTCACGTTGTGCTTACCGTCGCTTTCGAGCGCCGTTGCTACGTCTTCGGCGACCGACTCGACGGTTGCCCTCGACTCGAAGCACGGGTCGGCTTCGGTCCTGGCTTCTTCGAAATCGACATTGTAGATGATGGCAACGTCGATGGCCTGTTGTTTCTTACGTGGGAAACGCTTCGCGGCTTGCGCGTCGTCCATGTATCGATCCTTGCTAAACACTTTCAGCTATACGCTGCCCCCATCTCGCAAATATCGCGGTGTGAAATTAAGGTCAAGACACACGTGATCGAAAAGTCGAAAGATCGATCCCCGAAGAGCGACGCGTCGATGTCGTCGAGCTTTCTCCGAGAGACGATCCTCATCGCGAAGAAGGACCTCGCGATCGAGCGCGCGACAGGAGAGATCGTCACGACGAGCGGCTTTTTTGCCCTGCTTTTGACGATCCTCTCGTCGCTTGCATTCTCTTCGGGGCCCGACGTGGGCACGCGGATCGCGCCGGGGGTCATCTGGTTGTCGGTCACCTTCGCTTCGGTGCTCGGTCTCAGTCGAACTTGGACGCGAGAACGGGATGAAGGGGCGCTTCGAGGGCTCATCGTCGCTCCGATCGCTCGCGGCGCCATCTTCGCGGGCAAGGCGGTGGGTGTCATGGCCTTCATCACGGCCGTCGAAGGGCTCGTCATCCCCGCCTCGGCGGTGCTCCTCGGCTTCGATCTCGGCCGATACGCGGGTCCGCTAGCTGTCATCGCGCTCTTCGCGAATGTGGGCATCGCCGCGACGGGCACCCTCTTCGGCGCCATGACGGTGCGAACGCGCGCGCGCGATCTGGTGCTCGCCAGCGTTCTCTTGCCGCTCCTTGCCCCGACGTTGGGCAGCGCGATTGTGGCGACGCGCGATCTTTTCGAGGGCGCTCGCCTCGCTGAGCTCGGCGACTACCTCGAGCTCATGGGAGTCTTCGACGTGCTCTTCACCGCCGGGGGCCTTGGGCTCTTCGGCTGGCTCATCGAGGGCTGAGGGCACGCAAGACTTCGCGGGCAGCGGCACGCGCTTGTGCTTCGATGGCTCGAGGGTCAGTCCCGGTACCGGCCAGCTCGCCTGCACACCACAGACCCTCGCCCGCGTTGCCGTGCTCGCCTTTGGCGGGCAGGTAGCCGCGGTGCGTGGCGTCGAATGCGACGCTCGCCCCCGCTTGCGCGGCGAGCTCGAAGGCGGGAGATCCGAGCGCTTCGACGAGCAGAGCGTCGACTTCGAGGCGCTTCTTCTGGCCCCTTCGCTCGGAGACAGTGACGCCCGTGAGCCGTCCGTGGCCTTCGGCGGCGATGTTGGCGCTCTCGGGGACCACCTCGGCCTCGACGTTGCCCCTCGTCCGCTCGAGAAACGACGTGGCGTAGGGTCCGCGGCCCCACACGGCGACTCTACGGCCGATCGCGATGCCATGACGAGCGAGCAGCGCCCCGGCGCGCGCGGAGGCTACGCCCGGCAGATCGTTGCCGGCGAACGGGAGCACGCCGTCGTGCGTACCCGTGGCCAGCACGAGGGCGCGGGGCGACGCGAGGACCGCTTCATCGTCGCGGACGAGCAGCACGTCGCGCTCGTAGACGCCTGCGGCCGTCGTTCGGGACCATACGGTGGAGCCCGTGAGATCAGGGACGGCGAGATTACGCGCGAGAAGACTGCCGCCCGGCACAAGACCGTCGTCGATCAAGAGGACCTCGAGACCGCTGCCCGCCAGCTCGCGCGTCACCGCGATCCCGGCCGGTCCGGCTCCCACGACGAGCACGTCGATCTTCAGACGTCGCGCTTGCCCGCGCGGGCGTGTTTCGTCGGGAAGTCGACCCAAGCCGGCCACATGCCGGGCGAGCTTTTGCATGACGAACGACGCTGCGGGGACACCGGCCAACAAATGATGGTGATCGATCCCTTGCGGAAAGAACCAGTCGGTCGCCCGTAGCAGATCCATCTTGCGCGATCCGAGCACGTTCTGGGTCTCGACCCGCTCGCCGCCGAAGCATGGGGTCATGCAAGTGAAGACGTTGGGTTCACCGTCGACCCGCGCCAAGCAGCCGTCGCACGCCGCGCGCAAGCAATAGGGGCCGTGCGGTCGATGCAGCTTGGGGCTCCGCGCGAGCGAAAGCTTGTCGGCCGCGATGAGGGCGAAAGCGAGTGGCTCGCCGCGCTCGGCGACGATGCTCTCGCCGTCGAAATCGAACTCCACAGGTTGCCTTGGCGGCGCTAGCCGGTACCCCATTGCGCCGACGATAGCACTCGGTCTCCCGCGACAGGGTTCGGGATGGTAACCTGCCCGGTGATGCGGTTCGGAGTCCTGGGTCCGGCCAACGGTGACTTGGCGGCTCTCGAACAGGGGGCGAGCCTCCTCCTTCTTCGACATCACGCCGAGGAGGTCATCTACCTCGGACCCGACGACGCCCTCGATCGCGTTGTCGGAGGGTGGGCGCGGCGCCTCGTCGGCGGCGATCCGACCGACCACGGCATCTGGGGTCGCGCCGCTGCCCGTTGCGTGGCCGGCAACCCCCAAGAGATCGATCGGTTCATGGCCGCCGAGCGCCAGCGCGAGCGGCTCAAGTCGCTCAAGTGCCTCCCGGCGGCGACGGCGCGGACGGTCGAGATCCTCGAAGGCCGCGTCGCGGTGCTTCTCTACGATAAGGCGCTCCTCGACGAAGAAGACATTTTGCCGGCGAGCCTCCTCATCTTCGGAAAAAACAAAGAGCCGCTCGTGCGCCAGGTGGGCTCGCGAACCTTCGTCTCGCCGGGGGAATTCGGCGGGCGCGGGGGCATCGCTCTCTTTGCCGACGATGCCCATGGCGAAGTGACCGTTTCGATGTACGAACGAGGTGGCGACGTGCTCGAGTCGCACGCCGTCGCGGCGACACGCACGGGACGGTTTACCGTTCTCGACAAAGCGCCCGGTTGATGGTCTCGTGAACGTTTTCATCTTCGGTGGAAGCTTCAACCCGCCGCACGTTGCCCACGTGCTCGCCGTGGCCTACGTGCTCGCGACGCATGACGTCGATCGCGTGCTCGTGGTCCCCTGCTTCGAGCATCCGTTTGCCAAGGAGCTCGCTCCGTTCGAGCGCCGCTTTGAAATGTGCCAGCTCGCCATGGGCTTTCTCCCGCGCACGACGATCTCGCGCGTCGAGCAGGAGCTTGGCGGCGAGAGCCGAACCCTGCGAACGGTCGAGCACTTGCAGCGATTGCACCCCGATTGGCGCCTACGGCTCGTGGTGGGGGCCGACATTCTTCTCGAAGGGCGGCGCTGGCACGGGTTCGATCGCCTGAACGAGCTCGCGCCGATGCTCGTGCTCGGTCGTGCTGGGCTCCGCGCGGAGGGGGCGCCCCGGCCCCTGTTGCCTGAGGTCTCGAGCTCGGCCATCCGCCAGGCCATCCATGCGGGCCGGCCGAGCGAGGTTGCGGCGCTCGTTCCGCGCGAGGTGCTCGCCTACATCGAGCGCCACGGAGTCTATCGGTGAAGGGCAAGGCGCCTTTGTCCGTGTTCGTCCTGGGAGCTGGCAAGGTCGGGACATCGCTCACGCGCGCGCTCCGGTCTCGCGGCGCTCGCGTGACACTGCGCGCGCATCGCAAGGGCCTGCCCGCGAAGGGGATAGACGCCGATCTGTTGATCTTGGCCGTGCGCGACGGGCAACTCGAAGCGCTCGTCGAGGAGCTCGCCGTAGGGCGCGCCGTCGGCCGCAGCACGGCCGTCGTTCACTGCGCCGGTGCGCTTGGCCCAGAGCCACTCGAACGACTTCGGGGCGTGGCCCTGGGCGTCGCCCAGATGCACCCGATGATTTCGTTCGCGTCGCCGCGTTCGCTCCCCACGCTGGCGGGCGGGCAATTGCACGTCGAAGGCGATCCCGCTGCGGCCCGCGCTGCGCGCAAGGTCGCGCGCTTGCTCGGAATGACCGCGCGGACGATCCCGAACCTCGACAAGGTCGCCTACCACGCGGCGGCCGGCCTCGTGGCCAACGGAGCCGCCGCACTCGCCGCCGCGGGACAGCGGTTGCTCGTGCTGGGTGGGGTGCGCGCCGACATAGCTACCGACATGCTCGGACCCCTGCTTCGAAGCGTTGCCGACAACGTCGAGCGCTTGGGCTTGCCTTATGCACTCACCGGGCCCGTCCGTCGCGGCGACGCGAAAGGGGTCGCGCGACACCTCGACGTGATCGCCGAGCGAGCCCCCGAGCTCTTGCCCCTCTACCGCGCGCTCGTCGCAGCGCAGGTGCCTCTCGCTCGCGCGATTGGCGAAGCGGCGGCCGCGTCGTTCGACGCCATCGAGGGCTTAGCATTACTGCGGGGAGTCTTGGCATCGCCAGATCACGATCAGCAAAAATGACGCTAAGCCAACGTAAGATACGGCGAGGCCGTCGGAACTACGTCGTTCAAGCAAGACTGGCCGCGAAAGCCCCCTAAGTCTTGCTTCGCCGCAGCGAAAATGTGCCTTGTATGTCCCTCTGTGCGCCTTCGAACTTTCTGGTGGTGGGGAGTGAGGGG
>DATEMX010000328.1:0-10124 GCA_035275365.1 Polyangiaceae bacterium
CCATGCGAGTGCGCCTCGGCTCGAGGGAGGTCGCTACGTCCACCGCCTTCATCGAAGCGCTGGCGTCGACCAGGACCACGACGTTGCGCGACGAGCGGCTGATGAAACCGCGCGGATCCCCGAGAGCGAGCACCAAAAGCATCAAGAGCAAAAGCTGGAGCAACAGCGACAAGATGCGTTTGAGCTGCGAAAAGAGGCTCGTCGCCTCCTGGTCGCGCAGCACGCGCTGCCAAATCTTGGAAAAGGGCACCGGCACCGGGCGCCGCCGCAGCTTCAAAATGTAGAGGCCCACGATCGCTAGACCCGCCACCGCGCCGATGGCAGCGAGAGTCCCCGGGGGCACGCCGTAAAAGTGCATGCTCGCCTTACCCTACGAACCCGCCGCGCCGGAGCACGCGGAGCACGAGCTCGTCGAACGGCACCTCGACGTCGGCGGCGACATAAGGCACTTGCCGCTCGGTGCAGAACTTCTTGATGTCGGCGAGATAGCCTCGGTAAGCGTCGCGGTACTGCTTTAGCACCTTGGGAGTCACGGTGACTTCGCGCTCGTCGCCCGTCTCGCAATCGTAGATGCGCACGTCGCCGGAGAGCTTGAGACCGCCGTCGGATTCGTCGACGATGTGGAGCACGAACGGGTCGAACTTGTTGTAGCGAAGCACGTTGATGCCGCGTTCGAACCCCTCTGGATCGTAGAGATCCGAGAGCACGATGACGAGCCCGCGGCGCTTGTGCTGCGCGACGAAGGTCTTCATCGCGTCGCCGAGATCGGTCGATCCCTCGGCCGAGAGCCCGCGCAAGAACTGGAGCACCTTGAAGATGCGCGCCTTGCCACGCGCCGTGGGCATGCGCTCACAGATGCGATCGGTCGTGGAGACGATCGTGATGCGGTCCAAGTTGGCGAGGCCAACGTAGGCGAGCGCGGCAGAGAGCCGTTTGGCGTAGCGGAGCTTTTTGCCCGACGCGAAGCCCATCGAAGAGGACGAGTCGACGACGAGGTAAATCGAGAGGTCTTCCTCCTCTTCGTAGAGGCGAACGAGCAGACGCCCGAAGCGGCGGTACACGTTCCAGTCGAGGTAGCGAAAATCGTCACCCGCTACGTAGTCTCGGTGATCGGCGAACTCCACGCCGCTGCCGCTCTTCTTGGTGCGCCGCTCGGCGCGCATGCGCCCCGCGAAGACGCGCCGGCTCACGATGGCGAGGTAGTCGAGCTTGCGCTGGAAGTCGTCGTCGAAGAGCTCGTCTTCGCGAGGAGGGGCCCGCAAGGACGCCGGCCGGGCGACGCGCTTCCAGACGTCGAGGATGCTCACCTACGCTCCGCGGTCATCACGCCTTGGCCTCGGGCGTCTCGGCGAGGATCTGCTCGATGACTTGGTCGGTCTTCACGCCCTCGGCCTCGCCCTCGAAGTTGAGGAGGACGCGATGGCGGAGCGCCGGAAAACAAACGTGCCTGACGTCGTCGATCGACGCGGCGAAGCGACCCTCGAAGAGCGCGCGGATCTTGGCGGCCAAGAGCACGCTCTGCGCCCCGCGCGGCGAGGCGCCGAAGCGCACGAACCTCTTGGTGAGCTCGGGCGCACCCTCCCCTTCGGGGTGCGTCGCCTGGAGGACGCGAATGACGAAGTCTTGCACGTGCCGCGCGACCGGCACCTCGCGCACGAGCCGCTGCATCCCGAGCACGTCTTCGCGTGATAGTACCGGCGACACCTGCGTTTCACCGCCGCCCGTCGTGCGGTCGAGAATGGTGTGAAGCTCGTCGCGCTTGGGAAAGGGCACATGCAGCTTGAAGAAGAAGCGATCGAGCTGCGCCTCGGGCAAGGGATAAGTGCCCTCCATCTCGAGGGGGTTTTGCGTGGCGAGCACGAAGAACGGCTCTTCGATGGGGTGCGTGGTCTTGGCCACGGTCACGCGGTGCTCTTGCATGGCCTCGAGGAGCGCGCTCTGCGTCTTCGGCGTGGCGCGGTTGATCTCGTCGGCGAGGACGATATTGGCGAAGATGGGGCCCTTGCGAAACTCGAAGACCTTGCCGCCCTTCTGATCCTCGTCGATGACGGTGGTTCCGATGATGTCGGCGGGCATGAGGTCGGGCGTGAACTGAATGCGCGAGAACGCGAGGTGCAGCGCCTCGGCCATGGTCTTCACGAGCACGGTCTTGCCGAGCCCCGGCACGCCTTCGAGCAGCGCGTGCGAGCCGGCGAGCATGCACGTGAGCGCGCCGTCGACCACTTCGCGATTGCCGACGATGACCTTGCCGATCTCCTCGCGCAGTCGGCCGATACCTTTTTGGAAGGTCTCGACCTCTCGCCGCGCTGTCAGCTTCACGTCCTCATCGACCATCGGGAAGGCTCCTTGAGTAATTGGAAAGGCTCATGTTCTTCGTCGAAGGGATGACGCGCTATTCACGAGGGCGGATGAGATCGAAGTAGCGGCGGATGTGGTCGTTGGCGCCGGGCGGCACTTTGTCCTGGTGAATCTGCTCTTCGGCGCTCGTGCGGTACTCGGTGTAGACCTTCTTGTAGCCCCCGCCACGAAAGCCCTTCTCGGCAGCACCGAGGATGACCTCGCTGCGGCTTTTCCCTTGACCTGTGTCGACGCCCGCGGCTTGCACGTCCATCGTACCCATCTTGGGGTGCGTGGATTCTTTGCCGGCGACGTTGGGATCGTGGTGCCGGCCCCACAAGCGACCGTCTTTGCCATCGCCCTCGGGGCCGCCCGGTTGCCCTTGCCCGCCCGGCTGATCGGGCTGGCCACTCGGGCCCTGCCCCGGGGCGAGACCCCGGCCGCGCGACAAAGTCAGGATTTTTTGCCCGCCGGGACCGAGCGTCAGCGTTTGCCCGTTTTGATCGTGACCGTCGCCCTCGCGTTTCCCTTCTTCTTCGCCTTCGCCCTGCCCCTGATCGGGTTGGCAGTTGGGATCGCCCGCGGGGCAATTCTGCTTCTGCGCTTGGCCCCCCTGCTTGTCGTGGCCGCGCGCTTGCCGCAAAAATCGCCGGAGGCGCGCCTTCTGTTGTTGCCCGCCCTGCCCTTCTTGGCGGAGTTGCTCGCGCAGATCTTCGAGTCGCTGCCGCAGCTCTTCGCGCTCCTCGTCGGACATCTTCTCTTGGGCCATCCGGTTGATGTCCTCGGCTCCCTTGTCGAGGTCGTCGGCCGTCATGCCGAGCTCGCGCATGATGTCCTCGGCAGCTTGCGCGAGGTCACGATCGAGCCGGTCGAGCTTTCGGCCAGCGCGTTCTTGGTCGCCCTTCTCCCGATCGAGCCGTTCGAGCTCACGCTCTTTTTTCTGGAGCAAGCTCTGCTGCTGCTCGTCGACGCCGCCGTCACCGTTCTGTTTTTGCCGAAGGAGCTGCTGCAGAAGCTCTTCGCGGCGTTGATCGAGCGCGGCCAGCCGCTCTTTCTGGCCTTCGGCGGCTTTCTTCATGGCTTCGCGAAGCTTCTCTAGTTGCTCCTTTTTCTGGGCGCCCTGCTCCTCGCGCAGCTTCTTGGCGAGATCACGCATCTCGCGCTCGGCCTTGGCCAAGTCTTGCTTCTCGAGCGCCTCGGCGAGCGGACGCGAGAGCTCGCTCTTCTTCAGCGAAGCAGCGCGCATCTTGAGCTGCTCTTCGAGCTCCTTGACGTCGAGCGCGCGCCCCTCCATCAACTTCGACTCGATCTCGTTCATCCGGCGAAACGCCTCGGTGCGATCGAGGCGCTTTCCGGCCAAGTCTTCGACGAGCTGGTTGTAGGCCTGAAGCGCCGCCAAGACCTCGGGGCTCTTGTCCGTCTCGGCGAGCTTCTTTCCGATCTCGCGAAAGAGATCGATGTCGTCGGCCGAGAGCGACACCGGATCGATCGTCTTGACGTGCACGGCCTCTGCCTCGATTCGCACCTCGAGCACGGCCAAGAGAAACACGCCCGCCGAAAGGCCGAAGAGCGCCCCGAGATCGCGCGGCCGTCGAAGCGGCACGGCGGCGCGCGGCGAGAGACCCTCGGCCCGGGCGCACGCGTCGTCGATGGCGATCTCCATGAGGGGCGAACGAGCGCTGCTGGGCAAACTGGCGAACGACAGCGCGTTGGTGAGCCGATCGGCGAACCGGTGGTGCACGTCGAGGGCCATCGCGCCAGCGAACTTCGGAAGGCGACGACTCGCCGCAACCGACGTGGCGGCGATGACCGAAAGCGCGCCGCCGGCGATCGCGTCGCGCACCCACCGCGCCGCCACGCTCGGCCAAACCTTGGCCACGGTGAGCGCGAGCGCGACGGCGATGACCGCGATCGCCGACGACGACACGAACGCTTCGAGGGCAGCCGCGACGCGCATCCGCACCTCTGCGCTCCGGGCCGCTCGGGCGAGTCGCGTCAACATGGCTGTCGGGCTCGCGTTGTCAGACAAGGGTGCCTCGAACCTCGATCCTGAACTCAAGGATGGCTGACGTTTACAACGTTGGAAAGTTCCGGTCCCTTCCCGGATCGATGTAGGCGGAGGTGCTACACACGCGAAAACACCAGAAAAAAAAGGCTCGGAGCTTCTGAAAAGCACCGAAGCCATCGCCGGTGGAGGTTAGCGCGCTCTTCGAGGGCGTCCACCCTGGCTTCGGTTGAATTTTGGCCCGCCCACTCGCCGATCGCGGTTACGGTTGACCTCCCAACAACAGACGTACTCCAATCACCGTATACGTCTCTTAGCCCCCCTACCCGAATGGTCACAGAAATGACAACCGAAACCACTCCGGTCGTGCTGGTCGCGGACGACGAGCCGGGCATGCTCGCGCTCGTTGGTCAGCACATCAAAACGATGGGTTACAAAGTGCTCGAGGCCTCCGACGGCGAGCAAGCATGGACACTCGCACAAGAGCACCTGCCGGATTTGGTCATTCTCGACGTGATGATGCCAGGCATGAGCGGTTGGGAAGTTTGCCGCAAGATCCGCGAAGAAGTAGCGCTCGCCCACACGGCGATCATCATGTTGACGGGGATCGGCGTGAATCTGAACCAGCTCACGTCGCCGCTCTACGGCGCCGATTCCTACATCGACAAACCGTTCGCCTTCCCCGAGCTCGACGAAAAAGTTCGCGGCGCGCTCGGCAAGCGGCACGGTTCGCGGCCCGGCCTCGCGCGCACCGAGCCTGGCGCATCACCGAGCAACGGCAACGGCGGCGAACACACCCTCTTGTCGACGCCCAAAATGTCGAACGACTCCGACGTCCCGGACGCTGAAGACGCCGACGACGCTTGGGCCGACGAGAAGCCCGAGGTCGTCAACGGCGCCGACGAATCGATCTTGCTCGTCGACGCCAACATCGGTCGTCGCAAGGCGCACGCCCGTCTCAAATCGAAGGCGCCCAAAGCGGCCGCCGCCAAGAAGACCAACGGCGCCGCGAAAAAGGTGAGCAAGGCCAAAGCAGCCAAGCCCAAGACGGTGACCAAGCCCAAGGCCAAGCCGTCGAAGCCGAAGCCCAAAATGAAGGCCGAGCCGAAGAAGCCCATCGGGAAGGTCAAACGAGCAGCCGCCAAGCAACCGCCGTCGAAGCAAGCACCCGCAAGGCGCGCTCCCGCACCGAAAAAGGCGGCCAAGATCGGAAAGCCCAAGCGCACGGCGCCCAAAGCGAAGAAAACGCGGCGGTAGAACACCGATCAGCTTACGCCGCTCCGCAAACTCGAGCTTCACCGAATCGCTCGCAACGCGGCCCGCACTTCGTCTTCGCTCGCAAGCCGACCAGCGTCGACATCGTCCATGGCCAGCTCGAGCTCACGATGCAACGCCGCTCGCTCTTGGTCGTCGAGATCATCGCCGCCATCGGCGAGAACCAACTCGAGCTCGGTGCCCTCGGGAAGATCAGTCGGCTCATCGAGAACGATGCGACCATTGCGGACCTGAGCCTTGAGCGCGTGCGTACGCCATCACGACTCCGGTCCCCAACTACGTCAACCAAGGCGCGGCTCGACCCACGTCGTGTAGCGTTGCGCAACGTGGATCGGATCTCATCCTCGAGACGCTTGTGGCTGTAGTAAGTCACGTCCTCGCCAAGAGCCCGATCTCGTCGGCGACGCCGTGCATGACGTCCGACGCCGGATCGTCGGACATGCACGACGCCGAGCCGTAGAGAAGCAAGTCAGCAAGCGGCAAACCGGAGAGTCGCCCCTCGTCGGCCGAGTGCTCGTCGGCAAACCCGATCGCTCGGCGCGAGAGGTCGGTCCAGAGCGGCATCGGTTCGCGCTTCTCAGGTTCGGTTTCCGTGGGCTCCGCTGCGCCGCTCGTCTCCGCCGTCGCCCCGTGCCGGACCGCTTCTTCGCGCGGAGCTTCGGTGCCGCGCAACGTCACCGGCCCTGCCGTGTTCGTTCGTTTCACGTGCTTCGATCGCTTCTTCGCCTTGCTGTTTTTCTGCGATAGAGTGCTCATCGGATTGACCTCTTGTACAGGTTGATCCCAAGCCCCTCGGTCAATTCGCGCCAACGCGATCAGCTACCCGCGGCAAGAAGCTCGAGAATAATGCCGACCGCGCCGTCCAGGGGTGGATCAGCGCCCATGACGTCAGTCACGCGTTTCGAACATTTGGACACATGCAATTGAGCACTGCAAAAACGCGCTATCTACCCTACCATTGGGGTCCAAGTTTATTCGTGTGAATTCGCTGCATGGCGGTTGAACGCTTACAACGCAATTCGCTTGGCATTTCAACACGAGATCATCATTGCAGTTTGGCCGAGATATGTTCCTACCCGTGCAACTCGACATGTACGCGTCGGCCTGCGCGCATGAATCGAGCTTGCCTCCGCAGCCCAGACCAGGCGACAATACGAAGAGACTGATTACCGACATTAAGAAATGTACGTGACTGAATTGACAGTGCGGCGTAATTTGCATGACGCATTTCGGCCCCCGGCCACCTTGCTCTAGAGCGCTCCGTCGCATTGCGGCGAATCCAGGCAGTGGTCGTAGGGCCGCTGCACCTGCTCCGGTAGTCTATCGCATGCTCGAGCTTCGCATCCGCGTGGGGTGGGGCAACCTTTCGATTCACAGGTCGCAATCTCTTGAATGTGAGCTGCCATGCAGCCGAGATAATCGGTCAGCTGGGGGTAGGTACGTGCTACGCCCGCCACGCAGCGGGCGACACAGGGCTCGAAAAGTCGCCTGGCCTCTCCACTTTCTTCGCGGGCGCAGGCCGGAAGCTCGATGCCGTAACACGCGCAGAGATTCAGGCCGCGGCGATAGCCGGCTTCCTTCAGGCTCTCGATGGCACGTTCTTCCTCGCTCAGCGTGTCGTGTTCCGACATGCTCCCCTCGACCGGTTGCGTCTCGCCCGGTTCGGCGTCGGCGGCCATGGATGCGTCGCGTTGGGCGTTGGTAGATGCGTCGCGTGGCGCGTTCGTCGATGCGTCGCGTAGCGCGTTCGCAGGCTGGCCGGAAGTCATTCCGCCACACCCGCCGAGCCATCCAACGACGGCAACGCCCACGAGGCTACACCTCGAAACGCATCGCATGAACTCACCGTACTGCACCGAGATCCACCACGCAACGAGGCCCGGCACTCAACACGCCTATAAAAGTCGAACCCGACGGGTCCACTGGCATTGCTACTTCGCCGTCAGATCGAGCGAAATTTGGACCCGATCGTCGATCTTCTGACCAATCTGTTGGAGGGCACCGGAGAGAAACTTCCCCGCCAAATCCCGAGGTTTGACGTCGTGCTCTTGGAGCGACACGCTGAGCGGCTCGTTGGAGACGAGGTGAAGCGAAGTGGGGGCCTCGGCGGGGCCGGCAAACGCGACCGTGAGCACGGCCGTCTTCGGCGACGTCACGCCGTGCAGCCAGAGGTCGCCCGCGGCGCGAACGGTCACCGTGCGCTCGCCGTTCTTGACCTCGATCTCCGCGAGCTTGCCGGCGCTGAGCTGCTCGATCGCCTTCACGGTGAAGCGCGCGTAGCGATTTTGCTCGCGCTGTTTCGGGTCGACGCCTTCGCCGACCTCGAGCCAGTTGTGAGCGTGCTCGGTCTGGCTCTTGTTCTTGGCGGCGTCGTCGAAGGTTTCGGTCTTGAGGGCGTCGAGGTCCACTTCGACGGTGCCTCTCGTGGCCTTCAGGTCCTGCGGATCGACGATGAGCGTGCCGCGCGCCTTCGTGGACCGGCCCTTGATCTTCTCGAGTGGTGCGTCGATGAGGAACGTCGTCTTGCCGTCGGGCCCGAACTCGAACCGCTTCTGCCCCGCCGACGCTGCGACGACAGTCGACGGCGCGGGCGGGGCGCGCTTGCCGGCCGCCGGCTCGTCTTTGGAACAAGCGGCCGCAAAAACGAGGGAGGCGAGCGTGGCCAACGAAGCGCAGTGAGCGAGCGTCATGCGGTTTTCCTTTTCGCGAACGAACCCAGAATCACACCGCGTTCGACGAGATCAGCGAGTAGCGTACTCAGCGCCTCGACGAAAGCGACATCCACTTCGACGCCTTCCCCCTTGGCCGCGTCTCGCACGATATCGGTGAGCGGGATCTCCGCACGCCCGATGTCCACGAGCATTCGCCAAGCAACCTTGGTAACGTCCAGGGTCGTGACTTCGTGCGAAGCGGGATCGCGGTAGAGGCATAGCCACGTGGGCCGCTCGGCGACCGCGTCGTCGCCGGCGACGCCCAGCGTGTGAACGGCATAAGAGAGCTCGAGGAGCCGATGGGCGGGCGAAAGAACGGCGACGGCGTCCATGGCGAGGGGCCCCACCTCGGCCGCGCGCACTTCTTCGAAACTGTAAGCCGTCTCGAGCTCGGCCCACTCGTAGCGCGCCAGATCGAGCGCGTAGGGCGGCAATGTGATCTCGCCGCGAAGCGACGGCCACCTTGCCTCGAAGAAGCGCAAGAACTCGCGCGGGAGGTCACGCAGATAGGGCGATCGGGGCGGTTCCGTCGCCAAGAAGGCATCGACGAGTTGGTGGAATCGCTCCTCGCCCAACGCCGAGGCGAGCCGCTCGAACCCGTGATCGATCGTCTGGTAGAAGCGCGAGCGCACCATGCGCCGGTACGCTTGCCAGCGCTTCACGTCTCCCCCGAGCGCCTGCCAGCTCTCTCGCGTCACTTCCCTGTCGAGCAGAACCGAGCGCATCGACTGCTGGTAGTCGCGTAGGGTCACGAACCTGGGCCTCCCGAGGGCGGGCCGAAGTGGGCACCGGGCATCGCCGCTCGCTTCACGATTTCGTCGAGCCTCGCGATTTCAGCCGTGAGCTCGGCCCAATCGGGAAAGTTGTCGTCGCGCTCGAGCACGACGGGGAGCGGCCCGGTCTTCGTGAGCGTGAACGCGAGGAGATCGTAGACACCGGCGTCGAGTGGTTCGGCGTGCGTGTCGATGACGAGATCGGGATCGGACCTATCGTGACCGGCAACGTGGAGCTGCACGACGCGCGAGAGGGGCATCTTGGCGATCGTCGCGGCCGCGTCGAAGCCATGGTTCTGAGCGTTCACGTAGACGTTGTTGACGTCGAGGAGCATGAGGCACCCCGCCCTTTCGACGACGAGCGACGCGAACTCGGCTTCGTCCATCTCGGCGCGGCCGGGGTGGGCGTAGTAGGAGATGTTCTCGACGGCCATGGGAACACCGAGCGCGTCTTGCGCGCGCGCCACGCGCGTGGCCACGTGCTCGGCGGCTTCCCGCGTGAAGGGCACGGGCAAGAGGTCGTGCAGCACGGCGCCGTCGACGATCCCGAAGCACAGGTGATCGCTGTGCCAAGGCGTGCGGATCTCGCGCGCGAACGCGCGGAGCGTTCGCAAGTATTCTTCGGCCAGCGGGTCGGTACCGCCGAGCGACATCGTGAGGCCGTGGGTTACGATGGGATAACGCTCGGCACACGACGCCAAGGCGGCGGGAAATAGGCCGCCCCGGCGCATGTAGTTTTCGGGGGCTACTTCGATGAAGGCGAGCTCGGGCGGAGGTCGCTCGAGGATGTCATCGACGAGCGCCCACCTGAGCCCGAGCCCAACCCCGTGCAGCACTACCTACTTCTTGGCCGAGCACGAGCCAGCGCCACATCCGCCTTCGCTCGCCGGCTTCTTCTTCTTGGTCGCGGTAGCGCCGGGTTTCGCGACATCGGCAGCCGGCTTGGCAGCTTCGGCGGCCGGGACCGGCGGCGCTGCCACGACGGGCGCGGCAGGGGCGGCTGGAGTTGCGGGGGAAGGCAGA
>DATEMX010000329.1:0-4552 GCA_035275365.1 Polyangiaceae bacterium
CATCCGGCGTGGGTGGGTCATCCGCCTGTGGGGAACTAGCCACCGCGGCGGGCGCTCACGCACGAGCGAGGCGCACGACTTCGTCGCCGGCCTGCGGCCGCGTAGCACTCTCTCGAAAAATAGTGCTACGCTCGGCGCACGGCATGACACTCGTCACCTTCCTCACGCTCGGCTTTTTGCTCGGGATGCGGCACGCCACCGACTCCGATCATGTCGTAGCCGTCACCACCATCGTGAGCCGCGAGCGGTCGGTGCGGTCCGCCAGCGCGATCGGCGCATTTTGGGGAATCGGTCACACCGTCACCATCATGGTGGTCGGCGGCGCCATCATCGTCTTCGGCCTCGCCTTCCCGGCGCGGGTCACCTTGTCGCTCGAGCTCTCGGTCGCGTTCATGCTCGTCGTCCTCGGTCTCGCCAACGTGCTCGGCGTCGGGCGGCGCCCAGACGCGCCGGCGGGCAAACCGCACCGGCACGGGTTCGGCGCTCATCCGCGTCTCCGATCGCTGGCCATCGGTGTCGTCCACGGCCTCGCCGGTTCGGCCGCCGTCGCGCTGCTCGTGCTCGCGACAATCAAGAACCCGGCCTGGGCGCTCGTCTATCTCTTCCTCTTTGGCATCGGCACCGTAGTGGGCATGATGCTCATCACTTCCGCTATCGCAATTCCCCTCGCCTACGCGGCTCGCCAATTCAGCTCGTGGAATCGGCACATCGGCCGGCTCACGGGCATGGGGAGCGTCGCGCTCGGCCTATTCCTCGTCTACCAGATTGGCTTCGTCGACGGGCTCTTCGCCGGCGCTCCCTGAGCACCGAGCCGACCAGCACCGAAGCGAACGCGAACCGGCCAACGATCGCTCACGAGGCGCTCTTCTTTCGCTTGGGCGGCGCACGCGGGCGATTCGAAGGTCCCGAGACACCGACCTTCACCTTGATTTTGGCCTTCGCTCGCCCGTGCTCGTGGTGGTGGTCGTGATGCTCATCATGCCCGTGCCCGTGCGTTTGGCCCGCCGCGTCGACGTACGAGGCGTCGGTCACTAGCTCGATGCCGACGTGCTTGACGCCTCGCATCGCCAAGAAGCGCGCGGCCGCGCGCCGGAGCTCGTCGGAGGGCCCTTTGACCACGATGATCTCGAGGCAATAATCGTGGTTCAAGTGAACGTGCATGCTCGCGCGAATTTTCTCGCCGAGCTCGTGCTGCATGTCGGTGAGCCGCTCGGAGAGCTCGCGCGCGTGGTGATTGTAAACGAGCGTCATGGCGCCCACGGCCGACGCACCGGCAGCGAGGCTCGAACGCATGACTTCAGCGCGCGCCAAGTCGTTCAAGACCTTGGAGCGCGTACCACCTCGCACCTTCACCAACGCATCGAGCGAAGCCAAGAGATCGGCGTCCATCGCCACGCCGAACCGCACCAGATCGGCCTTCATGGGCCAGGACTCTACCACGTGTTTCTCCCGATGCGCGGCGTCGGACCCGCGCGCTCGTCTCAGTCGCCTTGCTGGTAAGATGGGCGAGATCAGGCCATAGTCGGGCGATGCGCGCCCCCGCGTGGCTCTTGCTGACGTCGCTCTCCTTCGGCCCCGCCGCGTACGCCAACGGCCGATTCCCGAACGCCAGCCAGATCGTCGCCGAGCCGGGCAACCCCTCACACCTGGTCGCCCGGAGCACGCTCGGAATCCTTGTGAGTCGCGACGACGGCGCTCATTGGTCGTGGATCTGCGAGTCGGCCATCGCACAGAAGCCGCTCATCGATCCACCGATCGCCACGACGGCCGACGGCAGCATACTCGTGGCCACCGAGACGGGCGTCTTCCGCGGGCAAGGCGGTGGGTGCGCGTGGGCAAGGGCAGCGGGCGCGGTGCGCGATCGGGAGGTCGTCGATCTCACGGTCGACGCCCTCGCACCGGCTCGCGTCTACGCGATTTATCGCACTCTCTCGGCCGAAGGGGGGAGCGCGGCCGCGGTGGCCGTGTCGTCGGACAACGGCGCCACCTTCACCAACACCGGGCCCGTCATCGACGACTTCTTCGCGCTCACGATCGAGGTCGCCCCGTCGAGCTCGGCGGTTCTCTACGCGAGCGGCACCAACGCCACGAGCGACGAGCAGCTCTTCTTCCGTTCCGACGACGGCGGGACCACCTGGAAACGCAAGACCATCGGGGGCGTCGGCACCCCTTACATCGGTGGCGTAGATCCCCTCGCGGCAGACGTGGCGTACGTTCGAACGGACGACGCCGAGAGCGCACTGCTCGTCACGACCGACGGCGGAGATCATTTTCGTTCGATCTTTTCTTCGAACCAGCGGCTCGTCGGCTTCGCCGTTTCACCGAATGGCCGGCAGATCGCCGTGGGAAGCTTGGGCGACGGAATCGTGCTCCTGGAGAAGCCCGAAGGTGACGCCGGCGCATGGGCGGCCGACAGGGTTCGCCCTTTCAGCACGGAGTGCTTCGCGTGGACACCGGCGGGTTTTTATGCGTGTAGCCTCGAACAAATGGACGGCTTCGCGATTGGCTACGCCGCCGACGCGCGTCAGCCCGTCGTCCCGCTGTTGAAGCTTCCCGAGCTCGTTCCCCTCACATGCGCCGACAAGCCGCTCGACTGCGCGGCCTCGTGGTGCGACGTCAGCCGCCAAATCGGCGTCGACGCCGGGTGCACGGCCGATGCAGGGCTCGAAGGCGCCGCCGACGCGGCGCCGGCGTTGGAAGCGGCGCCCGACACCTCCCCGCTGAACACCGCACCCTCGAGCGGATGTGGATGTCGCGTAGGGGCATCGCCACGCGTGCGGCCCAGCTCGATGGCTCTGCTGGGCGCGGTCAGCCTACTCCTTTCGCGCGCGCGCCGGGCGGCGCCCTCAACAAACGAAGAGCGAGAGATCCACGGTGCTCGTGTAGCCTCCCGATCCAGCCGTGTCAGTCCACGCTTTGCGGTTCGCTGTCGGGAAGCAAGCTCAGAAAGAAAGCGAGGGCGCGCTCGATGGCGGCTCGGTCGTGACCGTCGAAGGTGAGCTTGGTGCGGTAAGTGGGGTCCGACCACTTCGGGTAGGAGCCCACCTCCACGTCGACGTGCATCGCCACGACGCGATCGAGCAGCGGCTTCAGATCGCCTTCCTCCATCTTGGTGAAAACGGCGCGACTGAGCCACGGCGCGCCGCCTTCGATCCGCTCGCGAATCAGCGCGAGCTTCATGAGAAAGACCTCGGGGATGCCGGGAAGGAGCCACACGTTGCGCATCACGATGGTGGGCCATTTGACCTCGGCGTTGCTCACGAGCTCGGCCCCTTCGGGGACCAGCGCCATGCGCAAGTGCCCTTCGGTGCATCGCTCGCCATAGTGAGCACGCAGCATCGATTCCATGTGGGGGCTCGAAACGACCGAGGCGCCGAACGCTCGCGCCACACCCTCGACGGTGACGTCGTCGTGCGTGGGCCCCACGCCACCGCTCGTGAAGACGACCGAATGCGAACGCGCGAGTGCGCTCACCTCGGCGGCGATGACGTCGACGTCGTCGGCCACCATCACGACGCGGCGCAGGCGCACACCCATCTCCGAGAGCGTGCGGGCCAACGCGATGACGTTTTCGTCTTGGACCTTGCCGGAGAGAAGCTCGTTGCCGACGATGAGCGCCGCAGCCGTTTTCGCCGTCGGCTTACCCCCCATCGAGCTTCGCCTCGAAAGGGCGGGTGACGGGTTCGCCGTCGGCATCGACGCCGAGAAGTTCCTCGATGCGGCGCTCAGCGCGGTCGAGCCGATGCTGCGACACGCGCGCGAGGCGGATACCTTCTTCGAAGAGGCCGAGCGAAGCCTCGAGCGGTTGATCGCCTCGCTCGAGTTGCTCGACGATGTGCCCGAGGCGACGGATGGCATCTTCGAACGAGAGCGCGTCGCCCGAGGGTACCTTCGCCGGAGCGCCGTCGACCTCAGCGGGCAGGCTCTGTTTTTGCTGCGTCATGCGCATCAGCGTCGTCCCAGAAGGCAGAAGATGCAAGGCGGAACGACGCCTTCCCGGGCGAAACACCGGCCACGATGACCACGCCGTCGGGATCGGTCACCACGGGCAACGCAAGACCCGATGCATCGAGGAGAGTCCCCGCTCGATCGAGCGGGCTGCCCGAAGGATCGGCGCCGCTCCTCACGAGCGCGATGCACGCCACGTAGCAACTGCCCACGGGAGAAACGTCGCCTCCACACCCCGCGCCGAGCCGGCCCAAGGGAGCCGGAGCGAGCCCCAAAACGCCGAGGCGCCCCAACTCGCGGGACCCCGAATCGGGATCGAGCTTGGCCGCCAGGGCGAGCGTGGCCATTCGCTGCGGTTCCTTGCGCTGCGCGAGCGCCCTCAAGATGGCGCGCCGCACGACCGCTTCGGGCTCGAAGCGCCAAGCGTTCGCGAGGCGCGTCGCCGCGTCGGGAACAGGACTCGCCGCGAGCGCGAAAGCCGCGTGCGAGCGAAGCACGGGATCTTCGCTCGCAAGGAGACGACCGAGGCGCCGCTCGTCGGCCGTTTGATCGCGCGCGCCGAGCGCCAGCGTCGCGAGCGGCGCCAAGACGCCGCCGTCCTCGA
>DATEMX010000330.1:0-3587 GCA_035275365.1 Polyangiaceae bacterium
GCGCGCGCCCGCTCGACGAACCCGAGGTAGAGCGCTTCGGCGGTCACCGGCGGCATGGCCCCGTCGAACCCCGGTCGCCGCCCCCGGCTCGTGTCGCCGTAAAGGGTGAACTGGCTCACGACCAAGAGCGCCCCGCCGACGTCGGCGAGAGCCAGGCTCATCTTGCCGCGATCGTCCTCGAAGATCCGAAGGCCTATCACTTTGTCGACGAGATAGTCGGCCTCGGACTCGGTGTCGCCCTTGCCGATGCCGAGAAAGACGACGAGGCCAAGGTCGATGGCGCCGACGACTGCCCCTTCGACTTCGACCTTGGCGGCGCGGACACGCTGCACCACCGCGCGCATTAAATCAGTGTTCGCGATTCGCGAACACTCTCCGTGTCGAGCGAAGCGAGCCGTGTGGGGTGGGGGCCCCCGAAAAACCTCGCTTTTTCGGGGGCGGGGCGTCGCGTGCCGTCCCGAAGAGATGATGACCGAGAAGCATGCTCGGTCATTTAGAGCCTCAGCGCTTGGGTGAGCTTGCTGGTGACGGCGAAGTAGGTCGCGCGGTCGTAGGGCTCGTTCAGAATATGAAAATCCTTGTGCGACAAGCCCACGCACCCAAAGCAATACGAGCATCCCGAGAGGCCGTGGCAGCGAACGAGGTAGGCGCCTTGGGTGCACCGCTCGCTGGCGATACAGTGGTTGCAGCCGAGGCAGCTCTTGCACGAGACGCAGTGCGAGCAGTCGCTCGAGTCGGTCGTCGCCGTGCAGTAGTGGCAGCGCGAGAGCCCCTTCGAATCGCGGCAAAACGTGCAGAGCACGCATTTTTCGCACCCGTGGCATTCGATGCATTGCGCGTTCTCGGTGGTCGTCGATTGCGACCGCAAAAGCTCGCGCAGCCTCCCTTCGAACTCGGACGGGGTCATCGCGATCTGAGGTAACAAAATTGGCTCGGCGCGTCTCGCAGGAAATTGGTCCCTTTCGAGCGAGCTGTGACAAGGGACGAGAGACGCGAGGTACGACGATGAGGCACATGTCACGATTTTGGGCGGCTTTCGTGGGAGTGGCGGTGTCGGGGCTTTCGGCGGGCGACGCGGCGGCCAAGCCGAAGGCGGGCCCGCACCCAAACCGAATCTCGGCCAAGAGCGCGTCGGCTTCCGCCGACCACGGCCGGCGCCGCAAGGGCGACGAAGGCGACGCCAAGGCAAATGGCGACCAAGACCGGTCTGCCGCAGGCGAGGTCGTCGGCGGCGTCGCCGGCAAGCCGCGCCCCAAGGGCAAAAAGGGCGGTCAGAAGGGTGGCTCTTCTTCGTCTCAGCGCCGCGTGGCGCGGGTCGCCCGGCCGAGGCTTCCTTGCAATCACGACGCCGTTCCGTTCGAGCGCGGGTTTGGCGGCGACGTGCAGCCGGTCGTGCTCACGAGGTGCGATGGCCAGCCCGCCGCTCACGCCGTCGAGCAGCTTTCGGTCATCGTGCGGCCGATGAGCGCGCCCAAGCCTACCCTCGACGCGACGCCGATTCGTCACGGCGGCGGGGAGCGCGAGTGGCTCCCTGGCGTCAAGCTCGTCCACGAGGGGCTCGTGATCCGGCTGCAGCGCGCCGTCGATCATTTTCAAGCCAAGAAGGTGACGGTCGTCTCCGGCTACCGGCCAACGAGCCTCGGGAGCTTTCATCAGTCGGCGCGCGCCGTCGACTTTCATCTCGACGGCGTGAGCAACGAAGCGCTCGTCGCTTTCTGTCGAACGCTCGGCGACACCGGTTGCGGCTACTACCCGAACAGCTCGTTCGTCCACATGGACGTGCGCGCCGCGCACACCGGTCACGTCTATTGGATCGACGCATCGGGCCCGGGCGAGCTGGCCCGCTACGTTTCCACGTGGCCGCCGCGCGATACGGCTCGAGGCTCGGAGATTCCGCGGCCCGATCCGGCCGCTCCGAGCGACGAGCAGACGCACCCCGACTCGCAGCCCGAGCTTCCGCTCGGCGCGAGCGACACGAAGGTCGACGCGCGAACGACGGCACCGCTCTCGGCGGGCGATGGCAAGGACGATCCTTTCGCGCCCTAAGCTATGCTGCGCCCCATGTTCGTGCGAAAAGGAACCGAGCGCGTCGCGAGCTTTCGCATCTTCGATGTGCTGCGGCACGAGATGGAGCGTCGCGACGGGCGACCAGCCCGCGATCTCTATTCGTTCGAGTTCAAGGACTGGGTCTCCGTGGTCCCGCTCACCGATGACGGGCAGATCGTGTTCGTCCGCCAGTACCGCGCGGGCGTCGACGCGCCCACCCTCGAAGTGCCGGGCGGCGTGATCGATCCCGGCGAGGAGCCCGCCTTGGCCGCGACCCGTGAGCTTCGCGAAGAAACGGGTTACGGCGAAGGCAGGCTCGTGTCGCTCGGATGGGCGCACCCGAACCCGGTCCTCCAGAACAACAAGCATCATATGTTCGCGATGCACGGGGCGCGGTGCCTCGGTCGGCCCGAGTTCGACGACAACGAGCACTGCGAGCTCGTCCTCTTGCCGCGCGCCGATCTCGACCGCGCCATCCAAGAAGGCGCCATCACCCACGCGCTGGTGCTCTTGGCTTTGGCTCGTGCCGTCGCGGGCGACCCTGATGCTCTCGGTGAGCAAGTGTCGCGTGGCGAAAATTCGGCCCTCGGATTCGAGCGTCGAGAGCCTGGTAGATCGGCGCCGGAGGTGCCGTGGGGGTGGGGCCCTGTTCCGGGCTTGCCCCGGCGGGGCGGGGGCGAAGCCCCCGAAGACAAAGGGATAGTGCCGGGCGGCGAAGCCGCCTCCGCGCGAAGCGCGGGCTTGGCCAAAGTCGGGCCAGACTTTGGCCAAGCGGCACTAGCTCGCTTTCCGCGCGGGCGCGAAATGACGGAGCCGGGCCCCATGGTATCGGCCGGCGAGATCTTCGCGCTCCTCGCGAAGATGGAAGAGCAGAAGGCGCAGAAAGTCATCGAGCTCGCTCGCCGCATCAAGCCGGGGCTCACTGCCGAAGACATCCGAAATCCGCACGATTTCCCTGAGCTCCACGACATGGATTGGCATTTCGAAGACGGTCAGCTCGCCGGTATTCAGAGCGTGGTAACCGCCGTGCGCGCGCTCCTCGGCGACGACCCGTCGAGTACGGCGGCGCGGTGAGCGGAAAGAAACCTCCCGAGAGCTTTCGTGATTTCGCAAAGGGGGTGGAGCCGCTCCCGGCCAAGACGGGCCGCGTGGCGCCGGCGCGCTCGAAAGGCGCCGTGGTTCGAGCGCCCTCGCGCTCCGAACGAGATTTGCCGTCCGGTGAGCCGGGGTTCGAGATGAGCGACGACGGCTTGCGCGTTCTCGGGGCGCGCCCTGGATACGAGCAGCTCCTCCGTCAGTTAGCTCGCGGCGAGCTGCCGCTCGAGGGGACGCTCGACCTGCACGGGCTCACCACCGAAGAAGCGTACCCGGAGCTTCGGCGATTTTGCCGCGAGGAGCGCCGGCAGCGGCATCGCGCCGCGCTGATCATCCATGGCAAAGGGTCCCGTTCGCCCGGAGGGCATGGCGTTTTACGGGAAGAGGTCCCCCGTTGGCTCTGCCGGGCACCGCTGGCCGACGATGTGCTCGGCTTCGCGTCGGCG
>DATEMX010000331.1:0-2450 GCA_035275365.1 Polyangiaceae bacterium
CGTTGACGGCTGCGATGACGGGACACGCCAGCGTTTCGATGAGCGCCGCGAGCTCATGTCCGTGGTCGGCCCGCGCCTTCGCCTCGGCGGTGGTCATCTTGCCCATCTCACCGATGTCGACTCCCGCCGAGAAAGCCTTCCCCGCGCCGGTGACGACGACGGCGCGAGGAGGACGCCGCGTCATCTCGCGAAACCTTGCCACGAGCTCCGTGATGAGTTCGTGGTTCAGCGCGTTGAGCTTGTCGGGGCGGTTCAAGGTGAGCGTCGTCACCGGACCCTGTTCTTCGATGAGCAGCACGCTGGGCATGGGTTCCTCGTCCTTCGCGCGATCGCTCACGCGATCGTGCTCCTCTGTTTTTCGCCCTTCTCGTCGTAGGCGTAAAATCCTCGACCGCTCTTTTTGCCGAGCCACCCCGCCGCCACGAGGTTGCGCAGCAGCACGGCGGGTCGGTATTTGTCGTCCCCGAAGTCGCGGTGCAAGACCTCGGTGATGGCGAGCAGCGTATCGAGACCGATGAAGTCGGCGAGCTCGAGCGGGCCCATCGGGTGGTTGAGTCCGAGGCGGGCGCCCTGATCGATGTCGTCCGGCGAGGCGAGGCCCTCTTGCACGGCAAAGCAGGCTTCGTTGAGAAAGGGCACGAGCATCCGGTTGACGACGAAGGCCGGCTGATCTTTCGATCCGATCACGGTCTTGCCGAAGGTCGTCGCGAGCGCCCGCGTCGTCTCGTAGGTTTCGGGCGAAGTCTGGATGGCGCGCACGATCTCGACGAGCTTCATGACCGGGACCGGATTCATGAAATGCATGCCGATGACCAGCGCGGGGCGCTGCGTCGCACCGGCCAGCTTGGTGATGGAGATGGACGACGTGTTCGACGCCAGGATGGCGCCCTTCTTCAAGGCGGCGTCGGCGTCGCGCAAAATCGCCAGCTTGAGCTCGAGGTTCTCGGTGGCTGCTTCGATGACGAAGTCTGCGGCGGCGAGCGAAGCCACACCGCCAAGAGGCTCGAGGCGCGCCAAGGTTTGCTCGCGCGCGGCGTCGGACATTTTTCCCTTGGCGACTTGCTTCTCCAAGATCGCGCCGATCTTCTGCTTCGCACGCACCGCCAGGTCTTCGCTGCGATCGGTGAGGAGCGTGCGAAAGCCGGCCGAAGCCGCCACCTGGGCGATGCCGCTGCCCATTTGCCCTGCGCCGATGATCCCCACGACCTTGATGTCCGCGATATTCATGGCCGAAAAGGATGGACCATTCAGGGTCCAAAAGAAAGAACGAGCTGGCCGCGCGGTACCCGGCCGAAGGCCCGGGCGGCCTTCATGGGTTGAGAGGCCAGGGGAGCTTCGAGAGCTCGGGCACCAGCTTGGCGAGATCTTTGCGAAACCGCGCGACGTCGATGCGTTCGCCTGGGTTTCGGCGCAAGCAATGCCCCACGAGCTGCGCGAGCAAGGCCACCTCCTTCTGTCGATACCAGCTGCGGAGCGGCGTCGGCCATCCGTCGTGCGACATGTGACCTTGAATCAGATCCATCTCGGTAGTCTGATCGAAGAGCGGCTGCGTCGTCAGGGTTTCGTAGGTGAGGCACGCTACAGCATACACGTCGGCCGGCGTCGGCGACGCGGGCTCGTCATCGGTCACGAGACCCCAGATCTCGGGTGCGCCATAGGGTCCGCTGCCACAACCGAGGCGAATGTGACGGCCCGCCAAGCCGAAGTCGACCAGCACCGGCTCCTTGCCCTGTCGCATGACGACGTTCGTCGGCTTGAGATCGAGATGAGCGACACCCACGCTGTGCATGGCCTCGAGGCCGCCGAGAACGCCGTCGAGAATACCGAGCGCTCGCTCGGTGGTGAGCTGCCGGCGTGCGATCAGCATCTCCAGCGTCACGCCGTCGACGAGCTCCATCACCAAGATGGGCTTCGGCCGAAGGCCGAGGTCGAAGGTCACGAACCGGGCGAGGTTCTGGTGCATGGGGAGGCTCAAGAGGGCCGTCGCTTCGCTCTGGAACATCTTGAGAAAATCGGCCTCCGACATGTGCCTCGCCGCCGACTCGTCGTATTCGGGAACCTTGAGGGCGAACGATTCGGCCGCGGGGTCGTTGCGCTCTTCGACGCGCTTGGCGACGAATACCGAACCTACGCCGCCTTTGCCGAGCGATCGCAGGACGTAGAACCCCCCGAGCGTTCGCCGCGGCGGGATCCACGACGGAAGGACGTTGTCGGTTGGCGGCACCGAGAGAATTTTGCGACTCCGGCGCGGCAAATCGGGCACGCGCTCGAGCGTGGCGGCGACCAGCGAAGCGATGGGCAGCGGCACCACTTGCGAGAGGTTGGCGGCGACTTCTCGCACGGCTTCGCCGAGCTCGGCGGGCTCGCCTGCCAAAGCGCGGTCGACCGCCTTGGCGAGCAGGTGGATGGGTGGCCTGGTGAGCCGCGCCGTGCGAACGTCGCCCTCGTCG
>DATEMX010000332.1:0-12243 GCA_035275365.1 Polyangiaceae bacterium
GGGTTGGCGGCAAGATAGTCGGCGAAGCGCGAGGGCAACTCTCCTTCGCGCCCGAGACCGCGCGCATAGTACGCGGCCAGCTGCATGGCGCGGTCGTGTCCGGCGGCAACGTCGAGGGCGGCCATGGAATAGGCGAGGCCGTGCTCGCCGTCGTACATCTCGGCGAGCTTCACGAAGAGACCCGCGGCCTCCTGCCGCTCTTTGGCCGAAACAGGCTGGTCATTTTGAACGCGCTCGAGGATCGATGCGCCTAACTCCTGCGCGAGGGCCGGATCGTCTTGCGCCAGGGCGTAGGCGTGGCGCATGGCGTCGGTCGCGCCGCTCCAATCGCCCGCCAGTTTTCGCGTTTCGGCTTCGTCGCGGTAGAGCGCGAGCTTGCGCTCGGGATCGCTGATGACGGCCTGCTCGGCAGCAAAGAGCGGGACGGCTTCCTTCCACTGCTCGCCTTGCTTGTAGAGCTCTCGGAGGGCGTAAATGGCGTAGGCCGAGGCGGCGTCGAGCTCGATGGCGCGACGGTAATTTTCGACCGACTTCTTCGAAGACGACAGCGGAGCCTCGCTCCACAAGCGACCCAGTTCTTCGTGCACCCCGGCCAAATGGGGGACGAGCTCGGGTGCTTGCTGCACGAGTGGTGTGAGCGCCTTGGCGCGGCGCTCGAGGAGCGCGACGAGGGCCTTGTGTTCGCCTTTGTCGCGGTAAAGCTGGGCGAGCCGTTCAGCCGCGGTCTCCTGCGTAGGATCTTTGTCGACGGCCATCATGAGCACCCGGGCGGCGCGGTGAGCGTCGCCGAGGGTGATGGACCACACGTTGGCCGCCTCGCTCAGCCAATGGCTCGCATAGGCCGGTTCCGGCGTTGCGTTGCCGACCTTTTCGAGAAAGACGGCGTACGATTTCGGGTCTTGGTTGCCCGCATTGTGGGCGTAGGCAAGTGCTTCTTGGTCGTGCGGGTTGGCGACCAACCGCTGCACCAGAACATCCATCTCGCTCGCATCCATGGGCGACTGGGACGCTATCACGCGATGAAACCCCCCGGCAAACACGAGGATTTGACTCCGCGTAGTGTTATTTTGCACTCTGAAAGGCACGAGCGCGTGCACGTCCTCGTTTTCGAGATGCTTCACCCCGGCTCGAGAGGTG
The DNA here is from genome assembly GCA_035275365.1 of Polyangiaceae bacterium. GTDB lineage: Bacteria > Myxococcota_A > Polyangia > Polyangiales > Polyangiaceae > DASWDH01. The sequence continues at coordinate 1,138 of DATEMX010000332.1, forward strand.
TCCGCGGCGCCATTTGCGCGAAATTTGGGCCTTCTAGCCGATCCCAGCGGTGTCTTTCGGGTCCCTAAAGATCGGACCCGGAAGGATGCCCTACCGCGAACACGAGATTCGCGGCGACGAGGCGCTATACTCACCGAGTTGGACCACGAAGGCGACGCTCCGATTCCCGATCCTTACCTTCCTCGTAAGGAGCCACCTCCAGAAACGGCGGGCGAGCCCGGCGGCGGATCGCTTCGACCATCATCGAAGCCAGCCGACGCGTCCGACCTCGGGCCGCCTCGGGCTCCATTCGCGCAGCAGGCGCCTGCCGGTCCGCCGCTGCCCGTGTTCGCCTCGTTTCAGGCGGTGCCTGCGAGCCCCTACGCCACGTGGGCTCTCGTGGTGGGGATGCTCGGGCTCATCTGCTTCGGCGCCGGCCCCATCCTCGGCGTGATCGCGATGGTGCTCGGTGTTTTGGGATGGCGACAGATCGCCAAGGCCGGGGGCACGCTCCGCGGCCGCCTCAGCGCGGGCGCCGGCATCGCCGCAGGGTTTCTGGGAATCGTCTTTTTCGTAGCGGAGGTGGCGATCTACCTCACGCTCATGCGGCCGAGGCTCGCCTCGAACGCGGTGTCACAAGAGAGCGATCCCCCCCGAGCGAGCCCGGCGCCGAGCGACGACGACCCGTCTGCGTCGAGCCCCGGCGCGGCGCAAGCCGATCCGCCGCCGACGACGAGCACGGTAACGACCGTCGGCAACATCACCGTCGTCGACGTCGCCATCGGCGTCACTTCGCTTTCGAACGAGCTCCGGCAACAGCACGCCGAAGCCGCCGCGCACGGCGAGCGCTTGCTGCTGGAGACAACGGCCCCTTCGTGCGCGCCGTGCCAAGGCGTTGCGTCGTCGCTCGGCGACCCACGCATGCAAGCAGCACTCGACCACGTACGACTCGTCCGCGTCGATCGCGACCCGTTCGAAGAGGACTTGGCGGAACTCGAAATCCCCAGCAGGCCGTTCCCTGGTTTCTTCTTGCTCGACTCCGATCTGCGCGTCACCGACGGCATCAACGGAGGGGAGTGGGACGACGACATCGCCGTCAACATCGCACCCGTTCTCGGACCGTTCGTGCGCGGCGGCTACGCGAAACGTCGCACGCCGTGGAAGAAACTGCCGCGCCCCGGTGGTACCGTCCTTTAAAACGTCGTCTAGATTTTTGCAACCCGATGGCAGCCTGCGTCGTCGGGATGAAAAAAAAGTCGACGAAGACAGAGCCGCTCAAGTTTTTGTGCGGCCGGACGAAAAACAATTCTGACGGGTTGCGACCTCTCACCTTCCTACGTATCGTGCGTCCCTCATGCAGCAGGCTCAGCCCTTGGTAAACCGCGGACCAGGCAACAACACGGTTCCGGCCGATTCTTTACGCAGTGAGATCGAGCGACGCCGCGAGCATGGCCAGGCCTTCCAGCTCAGAGAGGCGATCGCTATCATCGTCCCCCTCTGCACCGACCTCGCCGAACACCACGCCCGCGGCGAGCGCCTCTTCGTGCACCCGTCGACCATTCTGCTCACGGGGGGCGGTTACCCACACATCGCCTCCGAGCTCGCCAGCGCGCCCCCCACCTTGGCTCGCGATCGGGCGTGCCTCGCTCCGGAAGAACGGCACGGGCAGCCAGGCGATGCGCGCGCCTCCGTTTTCACGATCGGAGCCATTCTCTACGAGCTCTTGACGGCCGAATCGGTGGGGCCCGGCATGCGCCGGCCCACGCAGGTCATCCCCGGTCTCAACCCTTCTGTCGAGGTCATCCTCGGCAAAGCGCTCGTCACCGATCGGGCACACCGGCCCGACGATCTCGGCGCTCTCGCGCAGGCACTGCATCATATGGCGCCGCTCACGACGATCCCGCCGCCGCCTGCCGACGAATCACACCTCGACCGCGGCGCCGACTTCGCCGTCGACGTTTCACTCTCGATGCTGCCGCCCGCTGGAGGGCCCGACGCACCCGCGGGTCCCCTCCCCGTCATCCAGATGCTCGCGCCAGAGCAAGCAACGAACTCCGCGCCCGATCCGTACGGCATGGCCGTCGTCGAAGCGCCGAGGGCCGTTTTGCGCTCCGACGACCCCACTGCGCGCCTGGCCGACCTCAAGGCGCGCCTCGAATCCGACCCACGCCCTCGCTACGTCGTCATCAAAGACGGCATGGATCACGGGCCTTTCAACGCCGTCGAGCTCCTTCTGCAAATCGGCTCGCACGCGTTCGAAGGGCCGAACACCCTGCGCGACACCTTCTCGAACGAAGAGAAGGCCATCGAGGAGTGGGACGAATTCGCTCCCTTCGCCCAGCACTCCAAGTTAAACCGCGAGATCGTGGCCGAGAAAAAGGCCATCGAGCAGGTCGTCGTTGCCGAGGCGAAAGACACGCGGGCCAAGACCTTCTTCGGCATCGGCGCCATCGCCATCATCCTCGCCGGAATCGCAGGCTGGTATCTCAAAGTCCGCGGCGCCCGCAACGACTCCATCGCCGTCGCTTCCGACAACGGCATCAACATCGAGTCGGCGGGCGGCCTCAAAGGGGAAAGCAAGAAGCCCGGCGGGCGCGTAGGCACGGGCCCCGGCGGCATCCCCATCCTCGCCGGTGGCATGAGCTGCGAGCAGGCGCGGGCGCGCTATATCGAAGAGATCAACGTGGGTGGTGGCAAGGGCCAAGCCGATCTCACGGCCGGGCAATTCGCCGGCGTGCTCAACAACGGCAGCTACATCGTTTCGTGCGGCACGCCGCAGAGCATGCACGTCACGGTGTGCGCCGCCGTGCAAAACGGTCGCGCCGTCGGCGTCACCGTCACGACTGATCCGCCGAACGGCGGCATCGCTGGCTGCATCGCGGGCGCCGTACGCCGCATGAGCTTTCCCTCCAATCCGAAGCTCGACGTCGCCACCACGCGTTTCTGAATCAGAGTCGCGATTCGCGAACACTTGCAAGCGGGAATAAGCAGGGAAAAAAAGTAACAGAAGATGTGGTGCGCTTTGGGGCTGGGCCCTGTTCCGGTGCCGGAGTGGACGGAGTCCACGGAGGCCTACGGAGCGCAGCGGAGTGCCTTGCTCCGGCAGGGATGGGGGCGAAGCCCCCGGATAGCAAGACAAGCTAGAATACCGAGCGGCGTAAGCTGATCGGCGTTCCAGCGTGGCTTCCCTCTGGTCACGAGCGCCCCGGTGCGGTTAGATAACCGGCGTGCAAAGGTTGGGGCGTGCTCTCTCGGCGGCGAGTCTCCTGTTCGCAGGAGGGTGCAGCGTGCCCATCGCCGCCGGGCTCGACGAAGGCCAGGCCAACCGCGTGGTGGTCGCCCTCGACCACGCCGGTGTCGGCGGCGAGAAAGAGTTCGATCCCGCCAACGAGGGAAAGTTTCGGGTGATGGTCGAGCGCGACGAGGCGCCGCGCGCCATCGCTACGCTCCGCGACGAGGATCTGCCCGCGCCGGTCACGCCGGGCTTGCTCGAGGCCATGGGAAAAGGCTCGCTCGTCCCGAGCCAGCTCACCGAGCACGCTCAGTTCGTCACGGGCCTCGGCGGCGAGCTCGAGCGATCGCTCGCGGCGATCGAGGGGGTGCTGTCGGCGCGCGTTCATTTGTCGCTTCCCGAGAGCGATGCGCTTCGCGAAGGTCCGCGCGCGAAACCCACGGCTTCGGTTCTCTTGCGCCACCGAGGCGCGACGCCGCCGCTCGCCGCGCCCGAGATCAAGCGCCTCGTCGCAGGGGCGGCTCCCGGTCTCGCGCCGGACGACGTCGCGGTCGTGACGATCCCGCGGCCCGCGCCCGCAGGCTCCGCCGAGCGAGCGCTTTCGCGCCTCGGGCCCATCACCGCAACGCGCGGTTCGGTAAGCCTGCTCCGGATGGTGACCGCAGCCGTCGTCGCGATCGATCTCGCCTTGGTGGGCGCCGTGCTCTTCTTGTGGTCGCGGCTCCGCAAGCTGCGCGCGGAAGCGCTGGAGGAGGCCCCCGAGCTGCGACTACCTCGACGGGTGTAGCGTCCTTCTCGTCCAGGCCGTCCGTGATTCGAATCGAACGACTCTCCAAAAGCTTCGGCCACCCAGTGCTCCGTAAGGTCAGCCTGAACGTACCCGAAGGGTGCCTCTACGGCTTGATCGGACCCGGGGCGAGCGGCAAGAGCCTCTTGCTCAAGATGATCACGGCCCTCATGCGCCCCGACGAAGGTCGCGTCGTGGTGGGAGGCGAAGATGTGGGCGCGATGACCGACCTCGATCTCGCTCGGTTTCGTCTCCGCTTCGGAATGCTGTTTCAAAACAACGCGCTCTTCGACGCCATGACGGTCGCCGACAACGTGGCCTTCCCGCTGCGCCGCGAAGGCAAGCTCGGAGAAATCGAGATCCTGGAACGTGTCGCCGAACGCCTCGCGGCCGTCTCGCTCGGCGACTTCGGTGGACGGATCCCGAGCGGCCTCTCGGGCGGGCAGAAAAAGCGTGTGGGCGTGGCCCGCGCCACGATCACGCGCGCGCCGATCATCTTCTACGACGAACCTGCCGCGGGGCTCGATCCCGTTACCTCGCAGCGCATCTTCGATCTGCTCCGCGCCGAGCAGACGCGCGCAAAGACCACGGTCATCATGGTCTCGTCGGACATCGAGCGGCTGCTCACCGTGACGGACCGCGTCGGCATGATGCACCGCGGCGAGCTCATCTTCGACGGCACCACCGAAGAGGCCAAGACCTGCGACGATCCCTACGTAAAGCAGTTCATCCACGGCCTCACCGAGGGACCGCTATGACACGCACGATCGGCCAAATCGGCATCATGGCCGCCCACATCGCGGCGCGCGTCGTGCGCCTCGATTTCGACGGCAGCGAGCTCTGGCGCAACATGTACAAGATGGGCGTCAAGTCGCTGCCCATCGTGGTGGTCACGGCGCTCTTCACGGGCGCCATCATGGTCGTGCAGGCCGCGCCCATTGTGCAGCGCGTCGGCGCCCAGCAACTGCTCGGATGGGGGGCCGGCTTCGGAACGCTGCGCGAGATAGGCCCGCTCCTCACGGCGCTCATGATTTCGGGCCGCGTCGGCGCCAACAACGCCGCCGAGCTCGGGACAATGACGGTGACCGAACAGATCGACGCCCTCCGCGCGCTCGCCATCGATCCCATCGCCTTCTTGGTGGTGCCGCGGGTCATCGGCATCGTAGCGACGCTCTTTCTTTCGACGCTCTACGCCGACGCCCTCGCCCTCTTCGGCGCGGCCTACACCGGGCAAGCGCTCCTCGGCGTGGAGCCGGGCACCTTCTACAACGGCCTCACCTCCGGCCTGCTCGGCATGAACGACGTTACCAACGGGCTCTTGAAGAGCATCCTCTTCGGCGTCGCCATCGCGCTCTCGAGCTGCCATTTCGGCCTCGCGGTGACCGGCGGGGCCACCGGCGTCGGCCGCGCCGTCAACGCGACGGTGGTGGCCAGTGCGGCGGGGATCTTCGTGGTGGACTACTTCGTCAGCTTTCTCTGGGGGTAACCGATGAACCAAGCCGCCTCCCCCGAGCTCGAGAGCGCGAGCCCCGCCGACGACGAGGGGATCGCCGCCAGCCTCGGGCGCCAAGCGATCGGCCTCGTGCGGACGGGGCTCGATCTTTACGGTGTCCTCGTGCGCACGCTCTACTACGTTTTCCGCGCGCCGCTCGATCGTGGGGCGGTCGTGCGGCAGATGTACGAGATCGGCAACCGCTCGATCTTTCTTCTTACCATCGTGATGGGCTTCATCGGCACCATCTTGGTGTTCCAGGCGGGCCTGCAAACGCTGCGCGTCATCCCCGATCTCAGCATGCTCGGCGCTTCGTACCTCGAGCTTTTGGTACGCGACCTCGCCGCCTCCATCGCCGCGCTCATGCTGGCGACGCGCGTGGGGGCCGGCATCGCCGCCGAAATCGGCTCCATGGTCGTCACCGAGCAGGTCGACGCGCTCCGCATGTGCGCGGCCGATCCCATCGACTACCTGGTGAAGCCGCGCTTTTTGGCGAGCATCGCCATGACCACCGCGCTCACCATCTGGAGCGGCGCCATCGCCGTCGTGACGGGCATGATCACGGCCGACGTCGTCTTCGACGTGGGACCCCGAACCTTCTGGAACCTGCGCCTCGTGCACGCGAGCGATCTGGCGATCGGGCTCACCAAGTGCGTGGCCTACGGCGCGGCGATTCCCGTCGTGTCGGCGTCGTCGGGGCTCTCGACCTTTGGCGGCTCCGAAGGGGTGGGGCTGGCGACGACGCGCGCCGTGGTCAACTCGTCGCTCGCCGTCATCATCTTGAATTTTCTCATTTCGAGCGCCGGCCTCCTGGTGTTCCGTTGATCTCGTTCCAGCATGTTTCCAAGGCCTTTGGCGAAAAGCAGGTCCTCCACGACGTGTCGTTCGACATCGCCAGGGGCGAGGTGTTCTTCATCATCGGCGCCTCGGGCGTCGGCAAGAGCGTCCTCATCAAGCACCTGATTGGCCTGCTGCGGCCCGACGCAGGCGACATCTTTCTCGACGGCGAGGAGGTCAGCCAGAAGAGCGAAGCGCAGATGTACGCCGTCCGCAAAAAGTGCGCGATGGTGTTTCAGCACTCCACGCTCTTCGACTCCATGACCTGCCTCGAGAACGTCGCGCTCCCGCTGCGCAAGCACCGCGGGCTCAAGCCGAAGCAGGCCAACGACGCGGCCCGCGCCCTCCTCACCGAGGTGCGCATGGACGAGTTCGGCGACAGGTACCCCGCCGAGCTCGGCGACGGCATGAAGAAGCGCGTGGCCATCGCCCGCGCCCTCACGCTCGAGCCCCGCTACGTGCTCTTCGACGAGCCCACCACGAGCCTCGACCTCGTGAGCGCGCGCCGCGTCGATCGCCTGATCAGCGAGCTTGCCACGCGCCTCGGCGTCACCTGCGTGGTGGTCTCCCACGATCTCACGTCGATCTTCACGATCGCCACCCGCATCGTGATGCTCTACAAAGGAAGGGTGAGGCTCATCGGCACCCCCGCCGATTTCCGCGACACGCCCGACCTACTGATTCAGCAATTCATCCACGGCCGTGCTCTCGGCCCCATGGATCTGTGAGGAAAAAACGGTGAAGGGAGAACGTTCGATCGAGGCCAAGGTGGGGCTCTTGATCTTGGTGGCGCTCGGGCTCTTGGCGGCGTTCGTGTTCGTCATGGGGCAGGTCAGCTTCCAGCCGAAGTTCGCGATCTTCGTCGACTTCGACAACCCGGGGGGCCTCGCTACGGGCTCGGCCGTGCGCATCGCCGGCGTCAAGGTCGGCAAGATCGACGAAATTCAGTACCGCGGCGGCGAACGCAACCCCACGACGCAAAAGCGCGAACCGCTCGTGCGCGTGAAGGTCATGATCGAGAAGCGCTACCAGCAAGCCGTCCGCGACAACTCCATCTTCTACGTGACCACGCAGGGCGTCCTCGGCGAGCAGTTCTTGCAGATCGACCCCGGCAGCGGCGATCGCCCCGTGCTCGCCGAGGGCGGCGTGGCGCGCGGCCTCGATCCCCCGAGGCTCGACATGCTGCTCGCCGAGGGCTTCGAGCTCTTGCACACCGGCGTGACCGTGCTCCGCGAGAACCGGCAGCAGATCTCCGAAACGTTCGAGGGCCTTCACGACACCTTGCGGGGCACGGGCGAGTTTTTCAAGAAGAACCAAGACCGGCTCGACCGCATCGCCGTGTCGATCGAAAAGCTCACGCAAGACTCCGACGACCTGGTCAAAGCCGTCCGCGGTCGCTACGTCGACAACCCCGAAATCGCGCGCATCTTGGGCCGCATCGACCAGACCACCGAGGTCTTGTCGCGCGAAGCCGAGCCGCTGCTCAAAGACGCCCGCGAGACGATGGGCAGCATCAAGAACGTGGCCGGCGCCGAGCAGCAGGCCAAGATCAAGACGGCCATCTCGGATTTGGCGGAAATCGCCAGCCGGGCCAAGGCCGCTTCAGCCGACGCGCAGGCTATCGTGGCCCACATTCGCAAGGGCAACGGGTCGATCGGCGCGCTCGTCATGGACGAGCAGCTCTACGACGACGTTCAAGAGCTAGCGCGCGATCTGAAGCACAACCCTTGGAAGTTTTTTTGGCGTGAGTAGCAAATCGATCGACCGGCGAGCCACTTTCGCGTCAGCCACAGCGCTTTCGACCTCGTGCCCCGACGGATACGGGACGACGCCGAGTTCGCGTCGTCCCTGGTCCTCGGAGGAACTGGTTCCCACTCAGTCGGCCTTGCCGCCGTCCTTCGTGCCGCAGCTGGCACATGCGTCCATCATGCACTCTGCTAAATCATTGGCCGCATCGCTGCCGGGATCCTTCTCTGCGTCGTTGTCCACCCGGGCATCCTGGAGGAAGGGTATGGTGCAAGCGGTGATTTCCGTACCGTCTTCCAGGCACTTGTAGAAGACATCGTCGGCCGCCGCACACGTTGCAATCGCGTGGCATGCTTCGGCCTTGGGGCCGCACTTGCCGGCGGTAAACCCGCACACGCCGCACGCACCCGTGGGCTTTGCGCCGCCACCCTCGCTCGACGTCGTGCCACCCGAGCCGCCCGTTCCGCCCGAATCGCTGTTCGAGCCGCCGCTGCCAGCCGTACCGGAAGAGGTGCTCGACGTCGTCGTGGTGCCGCCGTCGGCCGGATCGGTCGTCGTGACCGTACAAGCCGCTGCGAGCATGCCAATCGCCGTCGTTGCCAAAGTCCAAGTCATGATCGTCTTCATGTCGTCGTCTCCCTAAATGGTGCGATGTGAAGCTCTCGCCCCTGCGCCGCCGGCGATCGCCGCGGGCTCGTTGCACACCTCCGCGAGACCAGACTTGGCCCCACGGACTCGAACCTATCTCACGGTTCGTTTCGAAACGTCAAATTGCCGACCGCTTCGATGTCGGTGATTTCCCAAGGAGTTCAATGCAAGTACTTCGATTAGACGAGGTCTGCCCGCGAGCATTCATCAGCCGAGCGCTGTGGTGCGATTCTTTTCATCGCAACAAATGAATCATCGATTAAATAATATTTTCAGGTACTTCAGCTTCAATCTTTAAGGTGAATGACTGCACACTCAAACCGCTGAACATCCGTCGAGCCTAGAAGGCGCTCGAATTCCATTCAATGGAACGAGCGCTCGAGCTCGGCGCGACGCGCGGGAGTCGAACGAAACTGGAGGCTTACGCGCGAGCCTTGCACCGGCAACGGGACGAAAGCGCCGGTCACCTCAACCATCCCCTCGCGCGGATCAACAATGTCGCGCAAGCACACGTTCGAAAAGCCGAATCGCCGAAATCACGTCTTCGGCCGTCGTGTCTTCGCCGAGCGACACGCGCACCGCACCTCGCGCGCGCTCTTCGCCGGCCATCGCAGCGATCACGCGCGAGGGTTCAGGCGTACCCGCGGCGCACGCGCTGCCCGCCGACACACAGACGCCCTCGAGGTCGAGCGCGGCGACGAGCTCGTCACCCGACCAACCGGGCCACGACAAGTTGGACACGTGCGGCGCCCTTCCGCCGTCGCCGTTGCGAAGGGGCGCCGCACCGCTGCGCTGGCCCAGCTCCAAGAGACTCCGCTCGAGGTGATCGCGGAGCGCCGTCACACTCGTGTAGCGCGATGAGCCCGAAGCGGCGCGACGCGCGGCCACGCCAAAGCCCGCGGCGGCGACGGGGTCGACCGTGCCCGGCCTGAGACCGCGCTCTTGCGCGCCGCCCCGCAGTACGGGTCGAACGACGATCCCCGCGCGACCCGCGAGCGCACCGATGCCTTTCGGTCCGCGCATCTTGTGGGCCGCGACGGCCAACGTATCGGCCCCCAGCCACGCCTCGGGCTCGAGGCGTCCCACGGCCTGCACGGCGTCGACGTGAACTTCGGCGTCGTGACGGTGCGCTACCTCGGCAATCGCTCCCACGGGCTGCACGACACCCGTCTCGTGGTTCACGGCCTGCACGGCGACGAGGCGCGGGCCCGGCAGAGCCGAAGCGAGCGCGCGCTCGACGCCCACGGGATCGAGGCGTCCGGAGCTCGGAACCTCGAGCCACGCGACCGACACGCCCTGGGCCTCGAGCCATTCGGCCACCCGGGTGACCGAAGGGTGCTCGAGCCGGCTCGTCACACAGACGCCCTTTCGGATGCCGTTCGGTCCTAAAAACGGCCGCATGAGCCCGAGGTTGTTGGCTTCCGTGCCGCCCGACGTGAACACCACGTCGCGCGCACAGAAACCGGTCAAGTCGCCGATCGCTTCGCGTGCTCCTTCGACGAACGCCTTGGCTGCCCTGCCCGCTCGGTGAAGGCTCGACGGGTTTCCCCAGGCTCGGCCTGCGGCGTCGTGCATCGCCGCGAGCACGTCGGGGTGGGGCGGCGTCGTGGCGTTCCAATCGAGGTACAGCATGCGAACTCCCGTCGGGGCCGACTCGAGGGCGTAGGGTCAGGCGTCTTTCTGCATCAAAAGGACGTCGGGCGCTCGCGGGGCGACGGTGAGAAAGAACGCGGTGCCGCCGAGAGGAATCCCCTCCATGGCTTCCTGCGAGGGCGAGTCGAAACGGACATCACCACCCAGCCCGCGCGCGATGCGCCGCGCGATCGCGAGGCCCACCCCCACGCCGCCGTGCTGGCGCGTGGGCGAACCGTCGACCTGGTAGAACGGTTCGAAGAGACGGCCCGCTCGCTCGCGCGAGATGCCGGGACCGCTGTCGGCCACGCAGAGCTCGTAGCCGCCCTGCACCGTGCCCCGCACGCGGACACCGACGTAGCCGCCGGCGGGAGTGAACTTCGCCGCGTTCTCGAGGAGCTGCATCATGGCGCGCGAGAGGCGCTCGGAGTCGCCCCAGGCGGGCAACGGTCCGCGCGGCAGCTCCTCGACGAGCGTGATACGCCGCTCGGCGAGCCGGTCGGCGAGCCTCGCCACGGCGCGCCGCGTGGTGTCGAGGAAGTCGTAGTCGCGGTGCAAAAACCGCATGCTGCCCGTCTCGAGTCCGGAGACGTCGAGCAGGTTGTCGATGAGCGCCCGCAAGCGCCGCACGCAATCGTCCATGGCTCGAAGGGCCTTGAGCTGCACCGTGTTCATCCCGCCGAGCTCTTCGTCGACGAGGAGCTTCAAGTAGCCGACGATGGGGGTCATCGGCGTGGCCAGCTCGTGGGAGAT
>DATEMX010000333.1:0-7326 GCA_035275365.1 Polyangiaceae bacterium
AGGAAGGGGTCCTCCCGTCGTTCGTGACTTGGCATCCAGGCATGCCGGCATGGCAAGTATCCACGCTCTCGAATCTGGGGGTCGGATTTTCGCCGCGTGGCACTAGTTCTCCACGGGCGGATGACCCTCCCGCGCCGGATGAAACGCGGCAGACTGTCGTGTGCGTCGTCAGCTACACAGACAGCCGTTCCTCCTAGCACTATTGCGGGGGATTTCTCGCTACCAGATCGATCGTCGGAGCCGACATAACCCAACGAAACCTGACCGGACAGCACATTTTTCGCTGCGGCGAAGCAAGGCTGGCGGGGCTTTCGCGGCCAGTCTTGCTTGAACGACGTAGTTCCGACGGCCTCGCCGTATCTTACGTTGGCTTAGCGTCGTTTTTGCTGATCGTGATCTGCCGATGCCAAGACTCCCCGCAGTAATGCTAGTCAGTGGTGCACCCTTGGCGACTTGGTGCGTTGGCGGCCTCCGTTGCAGCGGCAGTCGCGACCTAACAGCTCAGCAGCGCGGCGACCTTGCCTTTCATCGGACCGTGCCAAGGCCCCGCGGGCGTTCCGGCATTGCCTCGCTAGTGCATTTAGGGCAAAACCTTCGGCTCCTCGGCGGCGCCACGGGTTTGCCCCGTTTCACGACGCCGCGCCGGGGGGCGAAAATCCGAAGGTAGGAGACGACCATGGCGCGTGTTTGGAACTTCAACGCTGGACCTGCTGGCCTTCCCCTTGCCGCGCTCGAGCGCGCGCGCGACGAATTCATCGACTTTCGTGGCACGGGGATGTCGATCCTCGAGCATAGCCATCGCGGCAAAGACTACGAAGCCGTCCACGACGAAGCGACCAGCTTGGTGCGCGAGTTGCTCTCGGTGTCGGACAATTACCATGTGCTCTTCCTCCAGGGCGGCGCGAGCCAGCAGTTCGCCGTCGTCCCCATGAACCTTTTGCCACAGGGCAAGAGCGCCGACTACGTCTTGACCGGGGGATGGAGCGAGAAGGCACTCGCCGAAGCCAAGTTGGTCGGACAAGCCCGCATCGCGGCCACCACCGGCGTCGACGGCCAATACACGCGGGTGCCTACGCAAGACGAGCTCGAGCTCGATCCCAACGCCGCCTACGTGCACATGACGTCGAACAACACGCTGTTCGGCACGCAGTGGTTCGACTTTCCCGACACCGGCAACGTGCCGCTCGTCTGTGACATGTCGTCCGACTTCATGTGGCGCAAATTCGACGTGAACCGTTTCGGCCTCATCTATGCGGGCGCGCAAAAGAACGTGGGGCCGAGCGGCATCGTCATCGTTCTGGTCCGCAAGGATCTCGTGGAAAATGGCCGCAAGGACATCCCCAAGATCTTCCGTTACAAAACGCAAGCCGACGACCGCTCGCTCTACAACACGCCGCCCACTTTCTCGATCTACCTCGTCCGCAACGTGCTCTCGTGGATGAAGGACCAAGGCGGGCTCGCCGTCGTCGAGAAGACCAACCGCGAGAAGGGCCGCATTCTCTACGGCGCGATCGACCAGAACCCAGACTTTTTCCGCGCGCCGGTCGAGAAGGCCAGCCGCTCGCTCATGAACGTCGTCTTCCGCCTTCCCACCGAGGCGCTCGAGGAGCAATTCGTGGCAGATGCCAAGAAGAACAAGATGGTCGGTCTCAAGGGCCACCGCAGCGTCGGCGGCATCCGCGTGTCGACCTACAACGCCGTCTCGGTCGAAGCGGTGACCGCCCTTACGTCGTTCATGCACGAGTTCGCCAAGGCGAACGCGTCGAAAGGCTGACCGCGCCAGCGCTCCTGAAAACTAGTTCGCGCAGGCGAACGCCAAGCAGAGTTCGCCCGAGGCGAGCCGATACGCAAGAGTTCGCCGCGGCGGACGAAATCAAAGGGGTACGATCATGGCATCTCGCGTTCTCGTTTCGGATACGCTCAGCGACGCCGGCTTGGCCACCTTGCGCGACGCGCCTGGCATCGAAGTAGTCTACCAACCGGGGCTGGCCGAAGCGGAGCTCGCGGCGGCCATCGGCGCCTTCGACGGACTCGTCATTCGCTCGGGGTCGAAGGTCACCGCCAAGGTGATCGAGGCAGCCAAGAGGCTCAAGGTCATCGGGCGCGCCGGTATCGGCGTCGACAACGTCGACGTACCCGCCGCCTCGAAGCAAGGCATCGTGGTGATGAACACGCCCACCGGCAACGCCGTCACCACCGCCGAACACGCGCTCGCGCTTTTGTTTTCGCTCGCCCGGCGAACGCCGCAGGCCACGGCATCGATGAAGGGCGGGAAATGGGAGAAGAGCAAATTTCAAGGCCGGGAGCTTTCCGGCAAGACGCTCGGCGTCGTCGGCCTCGGCAACATCGGTCGCGTCGTGGCCGACCGCGCCAAGGGGCTCAAGATGAACGTCGTCGCCTTCGATCCGGTGGTCACCATCGAGCGCGCGTCGTCGCTCGGCGTGGAGCTCGTCACTTTGGACGAGCTCTTCGCACGCGCCGACGCCATCACGGTGCACACGCCGCTCACGAGCCAAACGACGGCGCTCGTCAACGACGACACGATCGCAAAAATGAAGAAGGGCGTCTTGCTCGTCAACTGCGCGCGCGGGGGCATTTACGACGAGGGCGCACTTCTGCGCGGCCTCGAGAGCGGCAAACTCGGCGGCGTTGCGCTCGACGTCTTCGTCGAAGAACCCCCGGGTCAGCACCCCCTGCTCCTGCGCGACGACGTCGTTTGCACGCCACACCTCGGCGCCTCTACCGAAGAGGCCCAAGAACGTGTGGCCCTCGAGATTGCCGAGCAGGTAGCGCAGTACCTCGGCTCGGGCACCATCACCAACGCAGTGAACGTGCCGTCGGTCTCGCGCGAAGTCGCGCCGCGGCTCAGGCCCTACGTCAACCTTGCCTGGCGCCTGGGCAGCTTTCTCGCGCAGGTCCAAAAGATCACGCCGATCGCCATCGAGGTCGAATCGAGCGGCGAGCCGGGCGATCTCGGGACGGCGCCCATTGCGGCGTCGGCCGTCGCCGCCGTGCTCGAGCGTTTCCTGGATGCGCGCGTCAACCAAGTGTCGGCGCCCCACCTCGCCAAAGAGCGCGGCATCGCGCTTCGCGAACTGAGATCGAGCGCGAGCCCCGCGGGGCACGACGCGCTCGTCTCGCTCCGCATCGAAGAGGCGGACGGCAACGTCGCGCGCGTCGACGGTACCCTCGCTGCCGACGGCAGCGCTCGCCTGGTGCGCTGGGGCGACTACGAGCTCGACGCGCACCTCGAAGGCGCCATCGTGGTCATGCTCAACGAAGATCGACCCGGCGTCATCGGATCGGTCGGCACCGTCCTCGGCCGCGCCGAGATCAACGTGAGCCGCCTACAGGTAGGCGTTCACCGTGGTTCGAAGCGTGCAGCGTCGCTTTGGAGCCTCGACTCGGCGCTCCCGCCCGCCGTACTCGACGAAATTCGGCGGCTGCCCAACGTCGCCTCTGCGCTCGGCGTCACACTTCCGTAACGCTTTTTGCGTCGCGCGTGGCGCCATGGCAGCGCAATGAGCATGAACTGTCTCGCTCCTGCCAAAGTGCTGGTGCTAGCTCCACGAAACGGCTTGTGGCGGCGTGTGGCCATCCTGTAGTCTGCGCCGTGGCATAGGTTCGAAAAAACTCGAGGCCCATGGGGCCGCAGAGGAGCTCAGAGGGAGACCATGCGATCAGGGCAGCGCACACGACGTAGTCACCAGGTAGTCGCAGTCCTCTTGAGTAGCTTCATCGCCGCGGGCTCGGTTCCGTCGGTCGTATGGGCTGCGCCGCCAGCGAAGGCCGCTCCCGCCAAGGCCGCTCCCGCCAAGAAGCCCGCCGCGAAGCCAGCCAAGGGCGATGACAAGGGTGAAGACCCGAAGCGCGCCGAGGCGCGCAAAGCCTATGGCGAAGCCGAAGCCAAATTCCAGAGCGGCGACTATGAAGGCGCCTACGCCGCCTACAAGGCAGCGAACGACGCCGTGCCCGCTCCGCAAACGCTCTACAAGATGGCCATCGCGCTCGACAAGCTCGACAGGGGGTCCGAAGCGATTGCGGCCTACGGCGCCTTCTTGAGCTCCAACCCGCCGGCGTCGATGGACTCGAAGGTCACCGAAGCGAAGGGTCGCGTCGACGACCTCAAGAAGAAGGCACCCATCATCGTGAAGGTGAAGTCCGATCCAGCCGGCGCCTCGGTGAGCGTCGACGGCGTCGCGCAGACGGGAGCCACGCCGCTCGACGTGAAGACGACCGCCGGCAAGCACAAGTTCAAGCTCACCTCGGCGGGCTACGAGGCCTACGAGAAGGAGCTCAGCCTCGAGCCGGGGCAGGCTGACGCGGCGATCGACGCGACGCTTCCCAAGAGCATTCCCATCGCCGAAGCGCCGCCCCCCGTTGCGCCGCCCAAGCCGGTCGAGAAGGCCCCCGAGCCGCCGCCCGAACGCCGTTCCAACACGGCGGCCTACGTCGTTCTCGGCGTCGCCGGAGTGGGCGCCATCGTCGGAAGCATCTTCGGCGTGAAGGCGCTGCAAGAGAAGAGCGATTTCGACAATGGCGAGAAGACGACCGACAAAGCCGACTCGGTCGAAAAAAATGCGCTCATCGCCGATATGGCCCTGGGCGCCGCGATCACGCTCGGCGTCACCGGCACCGTTCTGCTTTTGACCAACTCGAGCAGCAGCGACAAAGCCCAAACCCCTACGCACAAAGCCTTCGAACTGGCGCCCGTGCTCTCGCCCCAACGGGCTGGAGCAGCGGTTACGCTTCGGTTCTAACCGCACGGATAGGTTCAAAGCGACGATGATGACCAAGAAGACTCTGTGGGCGGCATGGGTGGTACTGAGCTTGGGTGTGGGAGCGACCGGCTGCGAGCTCATCGCGAGCGTCGATCGCGACCAGATCGAGGTGGGATCGACGCCCGACGCCGCGACGGCAACGGGCAGTGGCGGCAGCACGGGAGCGGGCGGCGGCGCCGCCGGTTCGAGCGGAACGGCGGGGACGACCGACGGATCCACGAGCGACGCTTCGCCTGAAGGCGCAACGAGCAACGAAGGTGGAGGGGGTTCGGTCACGAGCGACGGGGGCCCCGACGCCACGGCGTCCGACACCGGGACAACGCCCGATGCCACGGCGCCCGACACCGGGACAACGCCCGACGCCACGGCCGACACTGGAATAACGCCTGACGCGCAGAGCGCCGCCGATGCCGGCCCCGATCAGAGCGCTCAGCCCGACAGCGGCGGTATGGTCGATGCCAACGATGCGGCCTCCGCCGACGAGTCCGACGCCCGGCTCGACACGAGCGCACCGCAAGACACCGGCGCTGATGCTCCGGTCGACTCGAACGCCACCGAAGCCACCGCATCGAACGATGCCAACGAACCTGTCGATGCCGCCGACGAGCTGGCCACGGCCGATGCCGGCAGCTCGGGCGACGCGGAAGCCGACGCCTCGTTCGACGACGACGCCGGCGACGGAGCCTGACGCGCGGCGAATCGGTGTTCGCCGTTCGCGAACAGTCCGCATCGAGCGAAGCGAGCCGCGCGGACGGGTCCGGTGCGTGCCGCCACGCTGAAGAGGCAAGCTGAATGACCGAGATCATGCTCGATCATTCAGCGATAGTGGCAAGCGGCCACGAAGCCGCAACGCTGTTCGTTGCATCGAGCGAGCTCGACGCCCGGGAAGTGCGCGGAGGTTCGCGCAAGCATGAAATCTGCGCGCAAATGGGCGAGCTTTCGTTCGAACTCCGCGAGCGTTGCCTCCTCGACTTCAGCGAGGTGGAGCGGTTCGGCGCTCGCCGAGAGATCGACGATCGACGCTCGCACCTTGGCAAAGCCGAAGCGACGCGTTGCAGCGAGCGCATACGACAGAAGCTGAAAGCTCGGTCCTTCGCGCCGTCCACCCCACGACGTCTTGTAGTCGATGACGTCGGCCGAGCCGTCGGGATAGGCGACGAGCAGATCGATCGTTCCACGCAGCGAAAGCTCGCCTCCCGTCGTGGCGATGCGCAGGACGAACGGCTCCTCGCGCCGAACCGCGCTCGCGCTTCGCACGTGCGAGGCGTAAGGCCCGCCGAGAAACCGCGCCAAAGACGCTGTCATCTCGAGCGTCGAAGCGGCCGAAGGCAAAAGCCCCTCGCGTGCCAAGAGCTCGGCCACAGCGCGCGGATCGACGTCGCGCCCCCACCGCTCGAGCGGCCATTTTTCGAGGACCCGGTGGGCCGCCGTTCCGAGGGTGCGCGGGTCATCGCTCGTTGCCGGCGCCGGGCCCGCTTCGTCGAGACGCCTCGCCGGCGGCTCGACGGCAAGCTCGTGCAGCAGGCGGTATTTGCGCGGGCACGCGGCGAACGTGCCGAGCGGCGTGGTCGAGATGGCGATGGGGCCTTCCGTCGTGGGAGCGAGGAGCCCGGGGAGCCGTGGGACGTCGACTGTGCGCTCGACCGGCCTGTCGCTCACGGGCTTCGCCGATAGATAGGGAGCCACCGGCTCCACGACGATCTCGGTTTCTCTCGAAGCGCTGAGCACATGTAGCGAGCGCCTGAGCGTGGCAGCCGCCGAACCATTCGGGACCGGCGGCGGAGGCACGAGCAAGTACAGGCGCTCGCGTGCGCGTGTCATGGCAACGTAGGTGAGCCTTCTTCGCTCCGCCGTCTCCCGCGCGCTCGCCTCTTTGGAATATTCGGCCGCCTCGGGCGTGAACTGTGTCCCGCCGAGCCGCTGAACGTGACGCATGATGAGCCGCGCCGGCTGGGACGCTCGCGCAGGAGAGAGGGCCAAGGTGAGCGGCTCGGCGCGCGGCGCCGCGGCCATGTCGACCAGCACCACGGCGCGAAACTCGAGCCCTTTGCTGGCGTGGATAGTCATGAGGGTGACCGCGTCGTCGGCGTCGGAGAGCACCGCGGCCTCGCTCTCGTCCCCCTGATCGGCGATCTGTTCGCCGAGCCATCGCACGAAAGCGGGCAGGCTGCCGCCGCGCCGAGCGGCGAGCGCTACCAGACGGTCGACGTTGCCGAGCCGCACCGACGCCCTCGGCAACGCAGCCATGACGCGATCAAGGTCGAGCTTCTCGACCGCGTAGCGGATGGTGTCGGCCACACCGAGCTTGGACCCGAGCGCGCGAAGGGTCGCGAGCCGCTCGGCAAATCGAGCGAGGCGCTCGCGTTCGTCGTCCGGGAGTCTCGCCGCGACCCTCGGGTCACGAAACCATTCACTTTCCGACGCGAGCCCGCGTCCCGGCTCCGAGAGGCGCGCCAGGGACGTGTCGGTGAGGCCGAGCGCAGGGCCGCGAAGGGCGGTGGCCAGCGCGTGGCGATCGTGTGGATCGAGCACGAGCTTGAGCAGC
>DATEMX010000334.1:0-8260 GCA_035275365.1 Polyangiaceae bacterium
CGGGCGGGGCACGGCGGTCGAGCGGCCAGGCCCATCGTTGGGGTCATCGCCGCTCACCAACTCTTCGACGTCGGAGATCCCGTCGCCGTCGCTGTCGGTCTCGTCGGCGCGCATCTGGTCGATGACTTGCTCGAGAACGTCGGGGCTCTTTCCCTTGAGGCCCAACTCTTGGCTCGCGAGGCCGAACCAACTCACGACGGTGCCGTTGCCCCCGACCAAATCGGAGTGACAGAGCGTGCACTCCGGGACCTTCGACAGCGCGAGCCTTGCTTGAATCTCCGCCGGATAGCTCGCCGACGCCCGAGCCGCGCCGGAGGCGAGGAGGTGAGCGGCGACGAGTGCGAGCGAGAGTCGAGCAGCGCTCATGGTGTTCCCTACAGGTAGGCGTGAATCTGCAAAAGAAGGGAGAACGCGTCTTTGCCGCCGGTCGTGCTGCCGAGGCGCTGGTAGATATCGTCGAGGCGGAGGTCGACGTGACGCCCGAAGAACCACGCAACCGACGCCCACCCTCCAAACGACGACGGCTGGTCGGCCGCGCCGTCATTCTTCGCTTCGCCGGCGAGCATGAGGTGAACGCCTTGGGTCGGCTCGAAATCAGCCTGCAAGAGACCGGCGAAACCGCTTCGATGCCCGTGCCACGTAAGTGACTGGTAGACCCAATCGACCTCCGCCAAGAGGACGACGGAGGGCACCGGGGCGTAGCGAACGAAGAGCCCGTGCGCTTGTCGGTAGTTCGTCACGCGAAGGTAGATGTCGCGATTGGCTCGCGTGAACAGGCTGCTCGCTCCGATCGCCAAATGGGTAGAGGGCGCCACTTCGACGAAAGCGCTGTAGCCACGCTCGCGATAGTCGTCCGGGCGCAATTGCAGGTTGCCGGCAATGCCCATGACCTCGCCGCGGATCCAATCCTTGGCGAACGAGAGCGCGAGGCCGTGCTGCTGATCGTCTTGTAGGTTGGTGCGGGTGAGCTCCCGGACCCAAAACGTGTGCTCGACGTTGCGGATTCCGAACGGCAAAGCGATGCGGCCGGCACGCACGAGCCAAGTCGCGTCTTCGTCGAGTTCGTAGCCGATCCAGTGTTCGCGCGAGACGAGATTGTCGCGCGTATCGCGCGTGATGGCGCTGTCGAGCGCGCCCTCGCGCGAATATCCGATGCTGCCCGCGAGGCGAAGGCGACCGAACTTGGCGTCGCCGTAGAGATCTGTGCGCATGATGATGGTGCGCTGCGCGAGCGCGCCGCGGTCGAGCTTCGACGTCAAATAGGCAGCCCGCAGGTCGGCGCCGATGCGGAGCTGCTCGGGGAGGTTGATGGCACCCCAAAGAAAGCCGGCGGCCGGGCTCGCCTCTTCGGAAGAATCGCCGTAGCGGCTCCGCAAGAGAACATCGCCTTGCGCGCGGCCGTAGGCCGTCAGCGCTCCGGCCCCCGAGGGATCGGCGTGGCAGGGGACGCAGCCGCCGTAACCGTGGCGGATCATCCATGTGTAGGCGTGGGCGCTCTCGACGAACGCGAGCGACGTGGTAACGAAGGTGACGAGAAACGCCGCGAGCCACCTGGCTCGGGAGAAAATCGCTTTACGTGTGTGTTCGGCGGATGGGCGCGCGTGCATGGGATCGGCGTGGAAGAGGAAAGCTCGAAGCGTACGGGGCCCTGCCGATCAGACTGCGCTCAACTACCCGCGACGCGAAAATGAACGGCGACGTCGACGTCGGACTTCACTTTGATGAGCGAATATTCGGGGACGGGGATCCCCACCTCTTGCATGTTGATGCGGACCTTGCCGTCGGCGACGAACGTCGAACCGTCGGCCTTGAGGTCGTAGTGAACGGAGACGGGCTTCGCTTGACCGTGCAGCTCGAGCGTACCCGTGACGTCGGCCGAAGTGCTCTCGCCCGGCGCCGGGAACTTCAGCAGCGCGCGCGCGACCGTCAGCTTGGCGCTCGGGAACTTGTCGATCTCGAGGTACTTCTCTTTCATGTGCTTGTCGCGCAGCTCGACGCCCGTTTGCAGATTTTTGAGGGGCACCGAGATGACGACGTTGCCACCAGCTTCGGCGACGTCGAGATCGGAGGTCTTGCCTTCGAACTTGAGGCCCGCGGCAGAACCGGTGAAGACGACGTGCGCGTCGCTCGGCTTGGCCAGCGACGCGTGCGCCGCGATCGCCGAGCCCGTGACGCCCATTGCCAACATGACCGTGGAAAAGTGTTTGAACGACTTCATTGCTCTTCTCTCCAGTGGCTCTCGCGCAAGCCGAACCTCAACGCGCTTGCGCGATACCCATCGTTAGGTCACCGGCGCTTGGAATATTGAGTCGACGCTTCGCTGGCAAGAATATTCTCTGTGACAATTGGGTTACGCACGGGCGACGTCGCCTCGAAACTTTGCGCGATCGTTGCGTTCGGGCGGCTGCGCCCGCTCGCGCGGCGAGCTAGGTTGGGCCGCGCAATGCGTCCTCGTCCTAAAGCCCAATCCGCTAGCCTCTTCGCCGCCACCTGCTTCGGGGTGATCGCGCTCATCGCGCCGCCCGCGCGCGCGTTCTGCCGCGCGTTCACCGAAGGCCCGCCGCAGGGATACGATCCGACGCAAGGCTGTTTCGCGCCGACGGCGCCCGAAGCCAAGTTGGTCTTCTGGCGGGGGACCTGCACGGCGTACACGCTGCAGCAAGACACGCCCGCCGATATTTCCTTCGAGAAAGCCGACGCTGCCATCGCGCGCGCTTTCAAAGCATGGAGTGACGTCGAGTGCCCAGGTGGTGGACACCCCAGCATCGGCGTCGAAAATCTGGGACCGGTTGCGTGCTCCCTCGTCGAATACAATAACCCTCAGCCGAACCAGAACGTCTTCGTCTTTCGCGGCGACGGTTGGCCGCATCGCGATCCTGCCAATCCCCTCGGCCTCACGACCCTCCACTTCGAAAAGACGACGGGCGAGATTTACGACGCCGACGTCGAGCTCAACGCGAGCGATTTCATCCTCGTGACCGACGGCACGGCGACACCCGGCACCTATCAACTCGACACCGTGATCACGCACGAAGTGGGTCACTTCCTCGGCCTGGCTCACGCCACCGTCGCTACCTCGTTGATGTGGGCGAACTACCAGCCAGGCGCCGCGACGATCGCGCAAGACGACATCGAGGGCATCTGCGCCATCTATCCGCCGAACGGTACGCGGAGCACCACCGACGGCGTCGTCGCGAAGAGCGCGTGCGACCCCAAGCCGAGGCACGGATTCTCTTCACAGTGCGGATCGACGATGCCGGCCGTGACGCCGCCCGCGGAGGAGCCGGCGAAGGGCGGATGTTCCATGGCGAGCGCTTCGCCTCCGGCGGCGCCGTCGCCGTGGGCGATGCCGTACGCGCTGCTCGCTACGGGTGCGCTCCTTCGGCGCAACCGGAGGCCCGCGAAGGCGGCGCGCGCCGCTCCGAAGAGATCGACAAGCTAGCACTACCGTCGCAAATCTGCGGCGGTAGTGCTGGCTAGAGATCGTACCGCTTCAGCTTCTCGTAGAGCGTCGAGAGCGCGATGCCGAGCGAACGCGCGGCGCTCGCCTTGTTGCCTTCTGCTTGGGCCAGCGTCTGCTTGATGGCTGCGCGCTCGATCGCCTCGAGCGTTCGCCCACCGAGCGGCAGCCGTTCGATGTCCGCTTCGGCCGCCTCGCATTGGCCTGGTTGGAGCCGAAGATGTTCCTCGCGGAGATCCGTTCCGCTGGGGCCGACGAAGGCTAGAGCGCAGGCCAGCGTGTTCTTGAGCTCTCGCACGTTGCCCGACCAAGCGTGCGCGCGCAGCGCCGTGAGCGCGGCGTCGTGCACCGCGACGTCGTCGCGCCCGAAACTGGACAAGAGGCCGCGCACCAGGAGCGCCAGATCGTCGAGGCGCTGGCGCAAGGGCGGGACGTTGATCACCGCGCCGGCCAGACGAAAATAGAGGTCCTCGCGGAACTTGCCCGACGCCACATCGGCCCGCAGATCGCGGTTGGTCGCCGCGATCACGCGAACGTCGACGGCGCGCTCGTGCTTGCCGCCCACGCGGCGCACGCGACGACTCTCGAGCGCTCGCAAAAGGCGCGGCTGCAAATCGAGCGCGAGCTCGCCGATCTCGTCGAGAAAGATGGTGCCGCCGTCGGCGCGCTCGAACGCGCCGGGGTGCGCGGCCAGGGCGCCGGTGAACGCGCCGCGCTCATGACCGAGCAGCTCGCTCTCGGCGAGGTTCGAGGCAACGGCCCCGCAGTCGAAAACGACGAAGGGCCCCGCCGCGCGAGCGCTCTCCTCGTGAATCGAGTGCGCCAAGACGTCTTTGCCGGTGCCGGTATCACCGATGAGCGTGAGCGAAACGTCGGTCGGCGCGAACCGCTCGAGGACGTCGAAGATCTCGTGCATGCAAGCCGAGCTCGCGCTGACCCGCCCGAAACGCCGTACCCCATGCAGATGCCGCGTCGCGGCGGAGAGGACACCGGTGCGAGGTTCGCTCTCTGGAAACGCCGGCCCTTTGGCGGCTGGCGGCCAGCTACCGCGCGCCCACTTCGCGCGCACCGTGGAACGCTCGGTGGTGACGGGCTCGAGCGGCCTTTGCGAATCGGGCCGGGGCAACGTCAAGAACCTCGCGCTGCCGGCCTGCCGCCGCGCCTTGCGTCTTCTCCGACGGGGCCAAGCCCGTACTTCCGGATCTTCTCGTAGAGGGTGGAAACGGCGATGCCGAGAAGCTCGGCGGCCTGGGCCTTGTTGTTCTCGGTGTGGACGAGCGTCTGGCGAATGGCCGCGCGCTCGATGCTTTCGAGCTTTTGGCCGCCGAGCGGCAAGCGATCGATGGCCAAAGTTACACACTCGTTGGGGGGAGCAGCCGAAATGCGCAGGTGTCGGGGCTCGAGGAGATCGCCGCCGTCCACGAACGCCAGCGCGCAAGCAATCGCGTTCTTGAGCTCGCGGACGTTGCCGGGCCAGGGGTGGGAACGGAGGACGGCAAGCCCCGACTCGGTGACCTTGACTTCAGCACGCCCCAGATCGGCCAGGAGCCCGGTGGTCAGCATCGGCAGGTCATCCAAGCGGTCGCGAAGCCGGGGAACGGGCACGATCGCTGCGGCGAGCCGAAAGTACAAGTCTTCGCGGAATTTGCCGCTGAGCACGTCGGCGCGCAGGTCGCGATTGGTAGCGGCGACGATGCGCACGTCGAGGGCGCGATCGCGCGTTCCGCCCACGCGCCGCACGCTCCGCGATTCGAGGACACGGAGCAAGCGAGGCTGGAGATCGAGGGGGAGCTCACCGACCTCATCGAGAAAGAGCGTCCCGCCGTGGGCGCGTTCGAAGGCCCCCTCGTGCGCCGCGAGCGCACCGGTAAACGAACCACGTTCGTGCCCGAGGAGCTCGCTCTCCGCGAGGTTCGCCGCGACGGAACCACAATCGAAGACGACGAAGGGGCCCGACGCTCGGTCGCTTTGCTCGTGGAGCGCGTGGGCCAGCAGATCTTTGCCGGTGCCCGTTTCGCCCGTCAGGGTGACGGTCACGTCGGTGGTCGCGAACCTCGACACCAGCTCGAGCACTTCGAGCATGGCGCTCGACACGGCGGCGAGCCGCCCGACGTACCGCACGGGCAAGAGCGACGCACCGAGTGGGAGCGAGTAGAGCGCGGCCGACCGATGGGTCGTCTTCTTCGTTCGCTTGGGCGCCCAACCCGACTTGCGTGCGCTCGGCTCCGGTCGACCATTCGTTTGTGTCGACGCTGCGAGGGCCTCGGTCTTGGCTGTAGCGATTTCCATGCGTGCGGGCTCCCACTCGTTTAAAGGAGGAACGGTTCGAGTGCGCATGCACGTTACATCCATTCGCCCGAGGCCGGATGTTACGTTTATGCGGAGCGCGCTCGGCGAATGTTCCGTAAACGTCACCGTCACACAAAATTCACACATCGTCAGCACAAACGCCGCGACGCTTTTCTTCCGTTCGTCTAACGAGCTAGCACCATCCCGTGTCCTTGCTCGCTTCTGCACGACGCCATTGTTTCCGGTGGTTCGCCTTCGCTGCGACCGTGGCCTTTGCTTCGGCCTGCTCCGACGACGATGGCAAGCCGATCGGTTGGTGCCATTTCTCGGGCCGCCGCGGTGTGCTGACGGTGAACGGCGTCGTGAAGTCATGTCCGGAGATCACGATGTACGCGATCCTACCTCAGCGGCTCGTCGCCGGTGAGTCGGCAACGCTCTCGGCGTTGGCCGTCGACGTCGACAGCAACAATCTCTCCTTCTCGTGGTCCGCCCCCACGGGCATCATCGGCGACGCCAGCTCCGCGAACACGACGTTCGCTTGCACGGAGCCGGGCAGCGTCACGCTCACCCTGACGGTATCCGATGACGGGTGTAGCGACGTCGTCGAGCTCGACGTCCGCTGTGACGGTTGATCGAGCGGCGGCCACTGGACGTGCCGGCTTCTCGCAAATGTAACGGCGACGCCTCGATCGGACGGTATCTCCTCGAACCATGCGAGCACACGCTGTCCACGAAGCCCAAGCGGTTCCCGTTCTTTCACGCTCGCCTGGAGGCGATGGTGCCGTGACGACCGCCGCGCGAGCCCGTACGTTTGGCAAAGTATCGTCCGTCGTCCCCGCCATGCACGAGGTGTTCGACCTGCTCGAGCGCCTCTCACCGGGCGACGTGACCATTTCGCTCACCGGGGAGACCGGGAGCGGCAAGGACGTCCTCGCGCACATGGTTCACCAGGTGAGCCCGCGCCGGGACGCGCCTTTCGTCGTCTTCGATTGCGGCGCCGTGGCCGCGAACCTCGCCGAGAGCGAGCTCCTCGGGCACGAACGCGGTTCGTTTACCGGCGCGCTCGGTACCCACCCGGGCGCGTTCGAGCGTGCCCAGGGGGGTACGCTGTTTCTCGACGAAGTTGGGGAGCTCCCGCTCGACCTGCAACCGCGGCTGCTCCGCGTCCTCGAAAGCCGCCAGGTGAGGCGCGTGGGCGGAACGCAGTACCGGCCCATCGACGTGCGCGTGCTCGCCGCGACCAACCGCGATCTCCGGGGCGAGGTCGCCGCCAAGCGATTTCGAGAAGACCTCTATTTCCGCTTGGCCGGCATCGTCGTGGCCGTGCCCCCGCTGCGCGAGCGCGTCGACGACCTTCCCCTGCTCATTCCCCTTCTTTTGGCCGATCTGGGACATCCCGACGTGCGCGTCGCCGAGTCCACGATGGACGTCTTGCGCGCCCACCCCTGGACGGGCAACGTTCGCGAGCTCAAAAACGCACTTGCGTATGCGCTCGCGTTCGTCGACGACGGCGTGCTCGAGCCGCGACACTTTGCGCTCCAGTCGCACGGCGCCCGGGCCGACGCGGAGCTCGACGACCTCCCCTTGGCCGGCAACTCGCTCCGTCTCATCGAAGAGGCCGCGATTCGGCAGACGCTCGTGCTCACCGCCGGCAACAAGGCGCTGACCGCCCGCAAGCTCGGTATTTCGGTTTCCACGCTGTACGAAAAACTCAAGAAGTACAAGTTGGATTGATGACGGTGCCTTCGCACAATCGTCACACTGGAGACACGCATTTCAATTGACGACATGAAAGCGATTGGAATAGATGCGGCCATGTCCCAGCGCTGCTGTCGGTTGACGCGAACGTTCGTGTTCGCCGTCGGCGTATTTGGGGGGCTTTTGGCGTGCGGGTGCGATCCGAAAGAGGACCCGGCCGCCGAGTTCGAGGGCCCGCCCTTTCTTATCGTCGCTCCGGCCGCCGAGCAGGCGGTGTCTCCGAACGAGGGAACGACCATCTACGTACAGGCGCGCGGAGGAAGCTACGTCGGCATCACGACGCACGGTGGCAGCCACCGCTACCAAGCGCTGGAAGGAGACTCGCGCGAGTCGTGTGCCGAGCTTCCCGGCAGCGCGCCGCTCTACGTGATCGTCAAGCCCGACGACGTCGAGAGCCTGGTCGAGGTTCGGCTCTACGCCGACTGCGACGAGCACGAAGGTGGGTCGGCTTTGCAAATGTGCAACAACCACGAGTCGTTCGTGCAGAGCGTCGTCGTTGCGGTCAAAAGGCCGCTCCTGAACCCGCCGGCGGCGAGCGGAAAAGACGCCGGAGCCGATGCGAAGGCAGACGCGGCGAAGGCAGACGCGGCGATGGGCGACGCTGCGAAGGCAGACGCTGCAAAGGCCGACGCTGCAAAGGCAGACGCGGCGGTTGCCGCATCGATTCAAGATGCGCGTGCCGACAGCCCATCCACCGACGCACGAGCCGACCGATGATTCGCCCACGTTCCCGCTCCGCCCTCGCCTTCGCCG
>DATEMX010000335.1:0-2111 GCA_035275365.1 Polyangiaceae bacterium
CGGGCGCGAAGAGGCAGTGGGGCGCGCGGGGGCGGGAGCACGAGAGGGGGTTGCTCGGGCTTTTTGATCGTACCTCCGTGCTCGGAGCGGTCCAGGCCGGGGCCGTGCTCGCCGTGCTCGGCCCGCACACGGGAGCCATCGCTAGTGACGCGAAAGACCTGATGCGGGCCTGCGCGCGGTGCTCGCTTCGCTCGCAGCCAGGACTGCTCCTGCGCACAGCCTCAAGACCCGCGGTGTGACCCGTTGGCGACGCGGGGAGGGCTCCGGGCGTTTGCCTCCATCGCGCCCGCAGCGTAGACCAGGGGACCCATCGTGACGTTCCCCGCCGAAGAGGCCGCGTCGGCGCGGCAAGTCACGCCGAGCCGCTCACAATCGCGGCCCTCTGGGGTTCGCCTCGGAAGCCTGCCCGCCAACTCCGATCAAGATCTCGGTTTTGTTCAGGACCGAATCGGTCTGTTCGGCAAGACCACGTTTCTCATCTCGACGATGTTCTTGACGGCCACGACCGCGGCGGACCTGTTCACTCACGCGAAACGTTACACGCCAATAGCGCGCGTGAGTCACATCCTCGGCACGTTGCTGGCGCTCGGACTTTGGCGCTTGGCCCGCCGGCGAAAGCCCCTCTCGCCGCGCACGCTGCAGGCGCTCGACGTGATCGGCACGCTCGGCGTTTGTTGGACCTTCGCGGTGATGGGGCACTTCACGGTGCAACCGTACGGCTTCTACACGGGCCTCTTGGCCGTTACCCATGTGAGCATTACGCGCGCCATGATCGTTCCGAGCGTGCCGCAGCGCACCGTCGGCCTCGCGGCGGCGAGCTTCATGGCACTCGTCATTTCGCGCGCGGTGATGCCCCTCTTGTCGGAAGCCCTGCTTCTCGGCGGATCGCGCCAGCGCGGGCTTCTCGAGGCGGTGCTCTGGTCGACGGCAGGATGCGCGGTGGCCACGGTCGCCTCGACGGTCATCTACGGCCTGCACGAGATCGCCCGCGAGGCTCGTCAGCTCGGGCAATACGCCCTCGAAGAGAAGATCGGCGAGGGCGGCATGGGCGAAGTCTATCGCGCCAGCCACGCGATGCTGCGCAGGCCCACCGCGGTGAAATTGCTCTCGGGCGACGGCTCCGAGCATCAGCTGCGGCGCTTCGAGAAAGAGGTGCAGTTGACGGCGCGCCTCACCCACCCCAACACCATTTCGATCTACGACTACGGGCGAACCCCCGACGGCGTCTTTTACTACGCGATGGAGCTGCTCGAAGGCCTGACCCTCGAGCAGCTCGTCGAGCGGCACGGACCGCAGCCACCGTCGCGCGTGATTCACCTGCTTCGGCAAGTCTTGGGTGCGCTTCGAGAAGCTCACCGCATCGGGCTCATCCACCGCGACATCAAACCCGCCAACATCTATCTGTGCCGCCGCGGCGACGTCCCCGATTTCGTCAAGGTGCTCGACTTCGGACTCGTCCGGGAGATCAAAGGGGGCGGCGACGTGACCCGTAGCAACGTCGACGCCATCGTGGGCACGCCTCGCTACTTGTCGCCCGAGGCCATCGTCACACCCAACCAAATGGACGCTCGCGCCGACATCTACGGACTCGGGGGCGTCGCCTACTTCCTCGTCACGGGCACGCCTCCCTTCATCGGGCATAGCGCGGTCGAGCTTTGCGCTCATCACCTGCACACGCCGCCCACGCCGCCTTCGGAAAGGCACGCCGTGCCCGGCGATCTCGAGCGCGTGATCTTATCGTGCCTCGCCAAAGACCCGGGGGCACGCCCACAAAGCGCCGAAGAGCTGACGCGCGCGCTCGACCACTGCCGCGACGCGCGAGGATGGAGCACCGCCGAGGCCGAAGCTTGGTGGCGCGAGCTCCCCGCTCCCTCTTCGCCACCCCCTGCCCCCACCGCCGCCCCGGCGCCTTTGCCCCATCAACGGGCCATCTTCTGCGATTTCGAACGGCGCTTTGGCGACAAAGCGCGCGAGAAAATACCCAGCTAGCGAAGAAGACGTTCGTAAGCCTCCACCATTTCCTCGAGTTGCAGGTTGAATGAGCGAAGAGGACCAAGCCCATGTTCCACCCTGCGCGCGCGCAAGCCCCTGCGCGCGCGCAGGGTGGAACA
>DATEMX010000336.1:0-5972 GCA_035275365.1 Polyangiaceae bacterium
GCAGCCCATGACCCGCAAGAGGTCGCGCGCCAGTCCTTCGTCGAGCCGGGCGCCGCCAATCTGCAGGAGTAGCCCGGTGAGCGCGCATTCGCCGAGGCACCGCGCTTTGGCATCCATCCAGGCCCGTGCCAGCGAAGGCACTGCTGAGGTGATGGTGATCCTTTCGCTGACCAGAAGCCGCAGCGCAACGTCGGGGATGGGGTGTGAGCAAGCGACGACGCACCCGCCGGCGTGCAGCACGCCGAGCACGCCGGGGGAGCTCAGCGTAAAGTTGTGCGTCATCGGTAAAGCCGCGAGATAGCGCGTCTCTGGTGTGAGCCTGCAAAGCTCGGCGCTCGCGCGAACGCTATACAGATAGTCGTCGTGCGTGCGGGGCACGAGCTTGGGGATCCCGGTGCTGCCGCCCGAGAGTTGGAGCAGAGCCATCTCGGACGCCACGCCGAGGATCCCTAGCGCCACCTCGTCGGACGCGTCGTACAGCGCTTCGAGAGGCTGAACGTCGGGATCGAGCGGACCGGAGTGACCGTGGACCACGAGGTGTCGAACCGTGGCGGCGCACGATCGCCGGATCCGCGCCGCCATCGGCAAGAGGTCGGTCGCGCCCTGCCGCGCGGACACGATCAACGCCGTTGCTCCCGTGCCAGAGCAGAACGCCTCGAGCTCGATCTGTCGGTGCGCTGGCAAGGCGAGCACCGGTACCAACCCCGAACCGAACAGCGCTAGAAGGACCTCGACGAGCTCCACGCCATTCGGGAGCTGCACCACCACCCGATCACCCGGGCGAAGCCCCAGACCGGAGAACGAGCACGCGAGACGTGCCGCGCTCGCCGCGAGCATCCGGTAGGTCACGCGCCGCGCCCCCTCCACGACGGCTGTGCGATCGGCGAAGAGCGCGGCTCGCTCGGTGAACCAGGCACCCACCGTCTGCCCACGCCACAGACCGCCGGCTCGATAACGAGCGGCGAGATCGGAGGGCCACGGCACGACGTCTTTGTTCATGGTGCCGCCGCGAGCCCGAGCGCCTTGAGCATGGTGCTCATCTTCGCCTCGGTCTCCGCGAGCTCCGCCTCCGCTTCCGATCCGGCGACGATGCCCGCTCCCGCAAAGACGTTCGCGTGAGAATGACCGAGCTCGGCGCAGCGGATGGTCACCACCCAGTCCCCGTCCCCCGCAGTGTCCATGTAGCCGAGCGTGCCTGTGAAGTAGCCGCGATCGAAGGGCTCGGCGCGGTCGATCCACGCCGCGGCCTCGCGCGACGGGGAGCCGCACACGGCGGGTGTGGGATGGAGAGCGAGCGCCAGCCGAAGCGCTGAGATGTCCAGCGATCGCAGGACACCTTCGATCCTGGTGGAGAGGTGCCACATCGAGCTCGTTGCCACGAGCTCAGGCTCTCGATTCCACCGCATGTCCCTGGTGAACGGTTGCAGGTTCTCGAGGATCTGCTCCACCACGAGGCGATGTTCGTGCCGATCCTTGGGTGAGCCCAGCAGGTGCGCGGCGCGGCGTCGATCTTCGCCATCGTCCATGGCCCGCGGTGCCGATCCTGCGAGTGGCGCGCTCACCACCCGCGCGCCGCGGCGAGACAAGAGGAGCTCGGGGCTAACTCCCACGAGCGTGCGGGTTGGGCGTTCACCGTCTTGCGGCAGCGCAACGGCGAACGTGAACCCCAGCGGGTCTTGCACGCGGAGCCTCTGCAAGAGCGCCCCGATATCCGGGCTCTGTGCGAGCCGGAAGCGCTTCACGCGTGAGAGCACCACCTTGCGCAGATCTCCCCGCGCGATAGCGTCGACCGCGGCGCGCACCGAGGACACGAAGCGAGGCCCCTCTTCCTGCGGTTCACGCGGGCCGATCGCGGCCGCCCGGCGCGGGGCTGTCGGAGCCGCCGACGCGTCGATCTTCGGCGTTCGTGTCGCGTCGATCCACCATCGGCCCGTTCGGCTCACCCGCCTCGGGCAGAACAGGCGAACCGGTGATTTCTCGGCGAAAGGAAGCGCGCCCACCATCAACCGCTTCTCGCGGAATCCATCGTCGGTTCGCAGCGCGGCGTCGGCGAGATCGGGCAGCACGCTCCGATCGGCCAGGCGGGCGCGGATGACGCGTCCCTCGTCGCGAGCAACGATCGTTTGCGTTGGCCCCGAGAGAAAGAAAAGCGGTGCGCGAGAGGCGACGACGGCCCGCTCGTTCTGGTGCAGGTTGACCGGACGACTTTCGAAACTCGATAAAAAGTGATTCGACACGGTGACCTCGATTCTCGGTGGCCCGGGGTCAAGCCCGTCCTCCGTCGTGGCGGTCGCTCCCTCGAGCGACTGGGGGACTATGTACTCCCTCTTTTTGAAAATGAAAATGAAATTCATTATCCATATCAAAAATGGCCTCTTCACGCTGATAAACATCATAAAATCATGACGTTGACCGCGTAGGCATCGGTGGGCACCCAGCCTTCGCCGGCCCATTATATTTGAAAATGAAAACCATTTTCATTTATAGCGGGTGGATGTTCTGCTTGGCCTCACCCACGCGCCTTCTCGCCGTGTTGTCGGCGACCTTTTGGTCGCTCTCAGGCGTAGCGTTGGCCGAAGCTCCTGGCCCGCAGGTCGAGGTCGTGGTCCGTGGGCGCACCGCCGGAGATCGGCTGCGGCGATCGCCCCAGGCGGTGGAAGTGGTCGAGCTCGACGCTGAAAAGCGGAAATCAGCTGATCTGCCGGAGGTCTTGGCGCGCTCGACGAGTGTCACGGTCCAGCGCGAGGGGGGGCTCGGATCGGCTGGGCGTTATTCGCTCAACGGCTTTTCTGGCGACAGGGTGAGGTTTTTCCTCGACGGAGTACCGCTCGAGCTCGCGGGTTACCCGCTCGGCGTATCGACGGTGCCGGTGAACCTCGTGGATCGCATCGAGGTCTATCAAGGCGTCGTTCCCGCGCGCTTTGGGACCGACGCGCTCGGCGGTGCCGTGAACCTGGTGACCGATGAAAGCCTGCGCGCCGGAAAAGCCGGCGTTTCGTTCCAAACGGGCTCCTTCAACACGCGCCGGCTCGCTTTCGGCACGCGCCAGTTCTACGCGCCCACCGGCTTCTTCGCGCGCACCAGCGGGTTCATCGACGCGTCCGACAACGACTACCCCATTGACGTCGACATCCCCGATGACGACGGACGTGTCACCCGGGCGCGGGTGCGTCGCTTCCACGACGGCTATTTCGGGGCGGGGGGCACGGTGGCTGCGGGCTGGGTGGATCGCCCTTGGGCGAACCGCTTCTATGCACACGGCTTCGCCTCTACGTACAAGCGCGATCTTCAGCACAACGTCGCCATGACGGTTCCATACGGTGAGGTCACTTATGACAAGATCACCGCGGGGGGCAATCTCCACTACGACAAGAGCTTGTCCGCAGCGATGCGGCTCGAGGCGGTCGCGGGCTACGCCTATCGCGAGACTAAGTTTCGAGACATTTCGCGCTGCCGATATGACTGGTATGGGCGCTGCGCGATCGTGCTTCCCTTGGCGGGTGAGATCGATGCGGTGCCCACCGACCGCCGCATGGAAGAGCACGGGGTGTTCCTACGAGCCGGGCTGATTTATCGCCCGCACGACGACCACACGCTACGCTGGACCCTCTCCTCGACGCTCGCACGGAGATTCGGTCGTGACGCCGCCATTGCCGAGGGTTCGTACGACCCGCTGCGCGCGGAGCGCCAGCAGCGCGGCGCCATCGCGGCCTTCGAGCACGAGTCGCGCTGGCTCGACGAGCGCTTGAGCAACGTCGCGTTCGTCAAGGGCTATGTGCAATCCACCGGCAGCCGCGAGCGGCTACCGACCGGAGACGCCCGCGATGGCGGCGCGACCCTGGGTCAGGGCGGCGGAGGGGACAGCCTCCGCGTCTCGCTCTTGCGCGAGCTTTATCTGAAGGGTTCCTTCGAATACGCAACCCGGCTGCCCACCACGGACGAGAGCTTCGGCGACGGCGCCTTGATCGTGGAGAACCTCGGGCTCTCGCCGGAGACGAGCTCCAACTTCAACGCTGGCGTCTTCCTCGACGATCTGCGCACTAGGGTCGGGGCACTGCGCGCGAGCGTCACCGGCTTCGCCCGCTGGGCCAAGGATCTTTTGGTGCTCCTCCCTTCGGGCACCTATTATCAATACGACAACGTGCTCGAAGCGCGGGTGCTGGGGCTGACCGGCGTCCTCGGATACTCCGTCCCCGAAGACTGGTTCGGGGTAGACGGCCGTGTTCACTATCAAGATGTTCGCAATACGTCGAAGGCGGGGGTCTATGCGCTTTTTACGGGGGATCGCGTGCCGAACCTCCCGTACCTCCAAGCGGGGGCCTCTGCCTACGTGCGCGCGCATCGCGTCATGGCGTCGAGCGATCTCCTCGAGCTCTCGTGGAGTCTCCGCTACGTCCACCCCTTTCTGCGCGGTTGGGAGAGCGCCGGAAGCGGGGCCGTCAAGCTTTCTGTTCCCAGCCAGGTTTTGCAGTCGGTTGCGCTCAGCCACGTGGTCCGCGGGGATCCTCTGTCGATGAGTGGCACCTTCGAAGTGCAGAACCTTACCGACCAGCGCGCCTTCGACATCTACGGCGTGGAGCGTCCAGGTCGCGCGTTCTATCTCAAGATGACCGTCGACTATAAGTAAAGGAAAGGAAGAATTGTTATGGACAATGACACGCTCTCGTCGCGATTGCATCAGAAACTAACTTTCGGATCCTCGGTCTCGCTCTTGGCGCTAGCGCTCGGCGCTTGCGGCTCCGATACCGCCGATCCTGGATCGACAGGTCACGGTGGGAGTGGTGGGACTGGAGGCAGCGGAACCGATGGCGCCGAAGGCCCGGTCTACGCGCTCACGACGCAGGTGCTGGGCGACGAGGCGACCGACAACGCAAGCTACGTCGTCTTGACGAAGACACTCGACAGCGAGACGACAGTCACCCTGCGCAACGCAGCCGTCGAGATCGCTGGCCGCGCCCTCGGCGCCGGCCCTGAGGGCGGCAAAGCCCTCTTCATCGCAAGTGACATCGCGCCCACCGTCACGCGCTACGATCTCACTGCCGACGGCCGACTTGCGGGGGGCAGCACTATTAGCTTTCTCGGTAGAGGGATCACCAAGTTTGGAGAATACGGCGGCCAGTTCCAGTTCATTTCTCCGGTGAAAGCCTATTGGTTCGACGGGCCCACGGCGCAGGTCGTCGTGTGGGATCCTTCGGCCATGAAGATGACGGGCAGCATCTCGCTAGCCGCGCTCGCGCACGAGGGGGAGGTCCTGACGTTCACGGCCTCGCCGGTTCGCAGAGGGACTATCCTCTACTCTTTCGTCGGCTGGCGAAAGGGGCCGGAGGTGCCGAGGCGCGCCGCCGCCATCGTCGTCGACACGGCGAACGACACAGCCACCATCGTGGAGAGCGATCGCTGCGGCTACGTTCGCGACGGGGTCCTCGCGGACGATCAGATGCTCTACCTCGCCACCGAGGTGTACGGCGCTGCCGTCAACTACTTGAACGAGCAGAACGCGGCGGCTCCATGCCTTCTGCGCTTCGATACGACCAACAACGCGTTCGACGGCACCTTCCACGTGTCGCTCAGCTCCCTCTTCGGAGGCACCGCTGCTGGGACCTTGGTGGTGGGGCCCAACCAGCGGTCGTTCCTTCGCGTCCTCGACAAGAGTCTTTTTTCCGAGGAGATCACCCACCCGCGGGTGCTCGCCAGCGCACCGATGTGGCGCTGGGCGAAGCTCGAAGTGGGCATCACGCCGGCGGCCTCCATAATCGCTGACGCGGCTCCCAGCAGCGGCAGCGTGCTGCCTTTCGTGCTGGGCGATCGCTGGTTCTCTCCGGTCTTCATCGACGGTGAGCGCACGCAGTTTCTCGAGCTCACTGCGGAGGGACCCGCGAGCGAGCGCGCTATCACCGTCCCCGGCCTCGTCTTCTCGGCGGTCAAGCTGCGATGACGAGCCTCACGGGCGCACCGGCGCGAGGGGCGAAGCA
>DATEMX010000337.1:0-8799 GCA_035275365.1 Polyangiaceae bacterium
CAGAACATGAAGAGATCGTCGGAGTCCGGGCTGAACGCGAGACGAATGGTGATCACGCAAGCATTCGTAGCACGGTCGCTCGGCGCTGGCGGCGGCCAGCGCAGGCGCCGTTGCCGCCGGGGGGGCGCCCGCGAATTCGTGGGGTTGGACGAGGCCCGACCTTTGCCATGAGCGGCCTCGTGATCGACGTGACCGTCCTCACGGGTCTGGCGCTCTTGGGCGGCGCGCTCGTGCCCGTCAGCCCTTACGCCACGAGCCTGGCCGCGATTGCCACGATTGGGCTCTTGCGGGACCGGTTTTCGCGCTTCGTCGCCGTGCTCGCGTTGCTCTTCGTGATGGTCGGCCTTCTCCGGTCGGCGAGTGCCGTTCGCCGGTTCGACGACGCTCGAGCGGTCGCCTCGGGCGCGCTCGCGGGCCCCCGGCGCTGCGCTGCCACGGCGCGCGTGCTCTCTTCGCCCACTGCACGGCGCTCCGAACCGCCCGAGCTCTTCGTGATGGCGTGGGACGCAGACCTCACCGAAATTTCGTGTGACGGGCGCGAACACGTGCCGAATCTGCGCGCTCGCATTTACGGCGGACCCGACGACCTTGCCCGAGGCGATACGGCGTTCGTCATCGCCAACCTCGCTCCGGCCCAGCTCTTTCGAAACGACGAGCTCGGTGATCCGCGACCGAGCGGTGCGCGGCGCATGATCGTGGCGGGCGGCGGCACCGAAGACGTGCGAGTCGTCCGGCGGGGCTCAGGCATCGCCGCGCTCATCGATCGATTGCGCTGCCACGTGCGCCGGCGCATTGAAGCCACGTTCGTGAGGGCGGGCGCCCCGATGGCACGCGCACTCGTGCTCGGGGAATCCGATCTCGAAGAGGGCGACGACGAAGCCTTTCGCGCGAGTGGTCTCTCGCACCTCTTGGCCGTATCGGGTACCCACCTCGTGCTCGTGGTGGTGGGTGCGGTGAGCGCACTTACCGCTCTCTTGCGGCGGTGTACACCCCTGGCGGCGCGTTGGGACGTGGGCAGGTGGAGCGCGGCGTGGGGTGTCATTTTTGCGTGGATCTATGCCGATTTTGCGGGTGGATCGGGGTCCGCCAACCGCGCGGCGGCCATGCTCTCGTTCGCGCTCTTGGCGAGAGCGTTCGGACGCAGGCCCAAAGGACCGCGCGCGTTCGGACTCTCGCTGCTCGCCGCTGCGGCGGTCGACCCGCTCGTCGTCTTCGATCTGTCGTTCGCGCTATCGGTCGCGGCGACGGCCGGATTGATGGTTCTGCAACCGGCGATCGCCGCACGCTTTCGCTCGCAGCGATCGGACGCGGCTGTTCCCAAGTCGCGCGCCGCCGTCTTGCGCGAGAAGCTCGGCGTTGCCGTTGCCACGACGCTGTCGGCGACGCTCGGTTGTGCGCCGCTCATTGCTCTCATGGCGCCGAGCTTGCCGCTCGGCGGTATCATCGCCAACCTGCTGGCGGTTCCGGTGGGTGAGGTTGTCGCCCTCCCGCTCTGCTTGGCGCACGCCGGCTTGGGTTTCATGCCCCTCGTCGAGCGCGGCGCCGCTCTCGTTGCGTCGGGAAGCCTGCTCCTCGTGCGGGCGATCGCGCTCGTCACCGCGAGCGCGACGTGGTTGGCCGTGCCGATTCCGCGGCCCTCCGCTTGGCACAACGCGATCATGTGGATTGCGTGCGCGGCCATGTTCGCCGCCCCTGCGCGTCGCCGCTCGATTGCGTTGGTAGCGGCGGCCCTGCTCGTTCTTTGCGAGGCCTTTGCGATTCGGCAAGGCGCCCCGCGCGACCGCTTGCGCGTGACCGTTCTCGACGTAGGGCAGGGAGACGCTACGCTCGTCGATTTTCCGGATGGTCGCTCCATGTTGGTCGACGCGGGGGGGCTCATCGGAAGTCCGATCGACACAGGCAAAGCGGTCGTCGCACCGCTCCTCCGGGCTCGTCGGCGTTCGAAGCTCGATGTCGTCGCGCTCTCGCATCCGCACCCCGATCATTTCGGCGGCTTGCCGTTTCTCGTGAGCCGTACCCGCATGGGCGAGTTCTGGGACACCGGACAAGGCGAGCTCGAAGGAGCCGGTCCGGTCTACGCGGGGCTCCTCCGTTCGCTTCGAGGGCGAGCGGTTCCGATCGTTCGGCCGGACGCGCTCTGCGATCGGCCGCGTTCCTTCGGGAAGGCCTCCGTCGTCGTGCTCTCGCCATGTCCCGCGCCGGTCCCGTTTGCCAACGCCAACGACAACTCGCTCATCATGCGCGTCGCGCTGGGTGAGCGCGCGGCGCTCCTTGTCGGCGATGCCGAGCACGCCGCCGAAGAGAGCTTGCTCGCACGTTCGCCGGGCGTCATTTCCGCGGATTTCCTCAAGGTTGGACACCACGGGAGCGTCACGTCGTCGTCGCCGCGGTTTCTCGCGGCCGTCGGAGCAAGCGACGCCGCCATTTCGTGCGGCGTCCGGAATCGCTTCGGCCACCCTCATCCGGTAGCGCTGCGCGCGTTGCTCGACGCCGGTCGCGTCTATCGCACCGACCGAAACGGTTCGATCGCCTGGGAGACCGACGGCGCTCGAACGTCCATCCACGTGGCCCAAGGGGAGCGGGCCGAAGCGGATCGATCAACAGGGTCGTCATCGATCCCACCCTTCGGGGTTCGGTGATCGATCTGGTGCCGAGAATCGGCGGCAGTAATGCTATGGTGCCGCCTCGAGGCCCGTCGTGATCGAAGCCGTTCCCGTCCTCCTCTCGACTACGCAAATCGCCGAACGCGTCCGCGAGCTCGGGCACGCCATCAGTCGCGACTACGAGGGCCGGCCGCTCGTGCTCATCTGCGTGCTGAAGGGCAGCTTCGTGTTCGCCGCCGACCTGGCGCGGGCGATTTCGCTTCCCGTCCGCATCGAGTTTTTGGGTGTGCGCAGCTACGGCCATGGCACCACGTCGAGCGGCGTCGTTCAGATCACGCACGATCTGCAGCACCCAATCGAGGGTGAAGACGTCCTCCTCGTGGAAGACATCGTCGACACTGGTCTCACGGTGGCGCACTTGCTCGAGCTCCTCCGCACCCGTTTGCCTAGCAGCGTGAAGGTCTGCACGCTCCTTCACAAGCCGGCGCGTTCCTGCACACCGGTTCCCATCGACTATCTCGGCTTTACCATCGAAGATCGCTTCGTCGTGGGCTACGGTCTCGATCGCGCAGAAACCTACCGCAACCTGCCTTACATCGGGGTCATCGAATAAACATGAACAGCAAGCGACTCGAAGTTCTTCTCAAGATGACCTCGAGCGAAAGCGCCGACTCCTTCGCGTGGTATGCGCTGGCCCTCGAATACAAGGGCCTCGGCCGTGTCGAAGAC
This sequence comes from Polyangiaceae bacterium, assembly GCA_035275365.1. GTDB lineage: Bacteria > Myxococcota_A > Polyangia > Polyangiales > Polyangiaceae > DASWDH01. The sequence continues at coordinate 3,333 of DATEMX010000337.1, forward strand.
GCCGTGGTGACCTTCACGCGCTTGCGCGCCAAGGACGCGACCTACGTGCCGATGTACCTCATGTGCGGCACCATGCTCATCGAAGCGGGCCGCCGCGACGAAGCGCGCGAGTGGCTGCTCGCCGGGGCCGAAGCCGCGCGAACGAAGGGCGACGCGCACGCTGCCGGAGAAATCGAAGCAGCCCTCGCCACGCTCGCCAACTGACATCCGCGAGGCTTCGCTCGTCCGCGGTTCGCTGGGGCTCGTAAAGTCCGGTCAGCCTTGGCTCGATCGGATGCGCTGGAGGCGCTCTTTGATGGCCTTTTCGAGGCCCTCTTCGCTCGGCTCGTAGAAGCGCAGGTCGGCGATCTCCTCCGGCAAATACGTCTCGCCGGGAACCACGTGTCCCTCGAACTCGTGGGCGTAACGGTATCCCTCACCGTACCCTTCGCTCTTCATCAGGCCGGTCACCGCATTGCGAAGCTTTTTGGGGACCGGCAGAGCGCCGCGTTCTTTCACCAGAAGCGCGGCACTGTGCCAGGCTCGCTTGACGCCGTCCGACTTGGGTGCGCAGGCAAGATAGAGACAAGCGTGGGCCATGGGGTACATGCCCTCCGGCATTCCCATGCGGCGAAAGGCGTCGTCGGCGGCGACGGCGACCATGAGGGCCCGCGGATCGGCGTTGCCGATGTCTTCGCTCGCGAAGATGAGCATCCGTCGCAAGACGAAGAGCGGGTCGTCGCCTGCTTCGACCATGCGCATCATGTAGTAGATGGCGGCGTCGGGATCGGAGCCGCGCATCGCCTTGATGAAGGCGCTGGTGACGTTGTAGTGCTCCTCGCCCTTCTTGTCGTAGAGCAGCGTGGCGTCTTCGCTCGCTGCGGCCAGGTCCGCCATGACGACGTGCGTTCGCGCCGCCGCGCGCACGTGAGACGCCGTCATCTCGAGCGCGGTGAGCGCGCGCCTGGCGTCGCCACGAGCCGCGCGTGCGAGGGCTTCGATGACCTCGTCGTCGGCCGTGAGATTTTCGTGGCCGAGCCCGCGCTCGGGGTCGGAGAGGGCTCGCCTGAGCACCGTTTCCACGTGGCCATTGGTCAGCGCCTCGAGGCGAAACACGCGACACCGCGAGAGCAGCGCGGCGTTGACCGCGAACGACGGATTCTCGGTCGTCGCACCGATCAAGGTGATGGCGCCGTGCTCGACGTGGGGCAGGAAAGCGTCTTGCTGAGCCTTGTTGAAGCGGTGGATCTCGTCGATGAACAAGATCGTTCGCGCGCCTTGGTAGGCGCGCGCTTGCTTGGCTTCTTCGAGAATGGTCCGAAGCTCGGGAATGCCGCCCAAAACGGCGCTGAAAGGCACGAACCGACTCGGCGTGCGACCGTGCTCCTGACCGCTCGCTTCGGCGACGATGCGCGCGATCGTCGTCTTTCCGCTCCCCGGCGGGCCCCAGAGGATCATGGAAGGGATGCGGTCTTCGGCGATTGCGCGCCCGAGCAGCTTGCCTTGCCCGACGAGGTGAGCCTGTCCCACGAGCTCGTCGAGCGAGCGTGGCCGCATGCGTTCGGCGAGAGGTGCGCCCCGCCCGAGGCCCGAATCCTGGCGAGCCGCCGCGGAGAAGAGCGTTTCGTCGGGGTTCGTGGGGGCGCGGTTTTTCGACTTGGCCATGTCGATCTACACCGTTCGTTCGCCGAAGATAGCGGTCCCCACGCGCACGATCGTGGCGCCCTCGGCGATGGCGATTTCGAAGTCGTGCGACATCCCCATCGAGAGCTCGGGCAAAAGAGAGGCGCCTCCGTGCAGCGTTTGGAGACCGCGGAGGCCGGCAAAGTAGCGCCGGGCCTCGTTGGGGTCGTCGGCATACGGCGGCATCGTCATGAGCCCTCGGAGCAAGAGCGCTGGGCTCTCTTGCACGGCGTCGATGACGGGACCGAGCTCCGACGGCGAACAACCGGTCTTCGCAGAATCGCCCGCCACGTTGACCTCGATGAGCACGCCGACGCGCCGTTCGAGCTTCGCAGCGCGTTTGCCGAGCTCGATGGCCACGTGCGGCGAATCGATGGTGTGGACGGTGGCCGCCACCGCTGCCACGAGGCGAGCCTTGTTCGTTTGCAGGTGGCCGATCATGTGCCACTCGACGCCGCCGAGGTCGCTCACTTGTGCGGCTTTGGCGACGAGCTCTTGCGCGTAGTTCTCGCCGAACGCGCGGAGGCCGAGATCGTAGGCCGCGCGAACGAGCTCCGCGGGATGTCGCTTCGAGACCGCAACGAGCTCGACGCTCGAGACCGCTCGGCCCGCAGACGTCGCCGCGCGAGCGACGCGCTCGCGCACACGCGCGATGCGATCGGCCAACGCCGGGACCGCGCTCAATGCGCCGACTCCCCGTGCAAGACCGCTTCCGCTGTTTTTGGCGGGGCACCGTTGTGATCGCGGGCGAAGCGCGCGGCGCGGCCGGCGGCGACGGGCACGAGATCGGGCCCCATGGGTCCGACGACGTCGGAGCCCTCGACGAAAGCCAGCTCTTGGAAGCTCTTCATTTCTTGAGAATAGTATTCGCGAAACCGGGCTTCGGCCCGGGGACCGGCCTCGCGCCATGCCGTGAAGGCGCAGCGTGGCGTATCGTAGGCTCTCTCGACGTCGCTCTTCACGTAGCTCACCCAAGGCGAGGCGGGATCCACTCTCATCCCGCAAGTGGCGCACCTTAGCGTGCGGCGACAGCCGGAGGCGGCCAATAGACCGGCCCAAAGAACGATCGCCCGCCGATTCATCGGAAAAGCGAGGCCCCTCGACTCCCGAGGGTGTAGACAGCGACCGGAGCAGCGCCCAAGACGAGGGCCAACGCCCACGCGATGGCTTGGCGGAGCATGCGGGACCGGGCGAAATCGGGAAACGCCTCGGCGACCCTCGGTCCCGACGACAACGAAGCTGCTGCCGAGGACCCTAATCCCCAGATGCCGGCCAGGAGCACGGCGCCGAGCAGCGGATAGCCGATGAAGTACGCGTCGGCCTTGAAGAGACAAAAGGGGCAAAGATGCTCGGGCACCTCGTAAATGTGAGGGGCTACCTCGAGGATGACCGCGGCGATGCTGAGCGGCAGCGCCACCAGCGTGATGCCCCCCGCGATGGTGACCGGCGCGCGCCGCGGCTGGCGGTGAGCCGACATCGCTGCGCCGATCGCCGAGGTGACGCAAAAGAGCGCGCCCCACGTGGTCGCGATCCGCGGTCCTTGCCAGTACGCGAGCCCTTCACGGCGGGCTGAATCGAGCGTCGTCGAGCAGCACGAGGCGGTCGCTGAGAGGTCGAGCCTACCGAGCCAAGCGACACACGCGACAAGGTCGAGCAAGGGCGCGCCTGCCATCACGACGGTGAGCGCCGCCAGGGGCCGCATCAAATCGAGGCCCCGAACGCGACGATCCAAGGCGAAGAGCTGGAGCAAAACCCCCGCGGCGAGGCTCGAGGCAAGCGAGAGGCTCATCGAGGTCCATCCCCAGACGTTCTGCTGCACCACGCCGTAGCCACACATCGCGCCGCGAATGACGCCGGAGAGGCGGTCGGCCGCGAGGATCGAGAGGAGCACGCAAGAGAGCTGCGCCGCGGCGCCGACGCGTACCAGCGTCGCCGCCAGCTCGAATTGGCGCTCGAGCACGAGGCGGCCTTCGGTGGCCGCCTCCACGTGTGCGTACCGGAGAATGCGCGCGCCGACCCACGCGCCGTAGGCAAAGAGAAGCATTGACAAGATACCCGCCGCGAGGCGGAACAACACCCAAGGTTCGAGCAGCGTCACGCGACGGCCCCGTCGGCGATGGTGAGCACCCGGGTCACGCGCCGATCGTCGTACACGCGCGGATCGTGCGACGCCACGAGCACGCCGGTGTGCTCGGCGCACAACACCGAGAGGTCGTCCATCAGTCCATGGGCGCGCTCGGCGTCGAGGTGAGCGGTCGGCTCGTCGAGGAGCAGTACAGGTGGAGCGGTGATGCGCGCGCGGGCCAGCGCCACGCGCTGCGACTCACCACCCGAGAGACTCTCCGCTCTCGAGCGTGCCAAGCCCGCGATGCCGAAACGCTCGAGCAGCGACATCCCGCGCGAAACGGCCGCCGCGTCGGCTCGCCCGTCGGGCACGAGCGGCAAGAGGACATTTTCGAGCACCGTCATTCCTTCGATGAGCGCGAAATCTTGGAAAACGTAGCCCACGCTTTTTCGCCGAACATCGGCCCGTTGGTGATCGCGCAGCCGAGAGACAGGTTCACCCCCGAGCCACACTTCACCCGTCGTCGGTAACAGAAGCCCGGCCAGCACGGCGAGCAACGTCGTCTTGCCGCTCCCGCTGGCTCCCCGCACCACGACGAATTCGCCGGCCGAGAGCGTGAGGTTCACGTCGCGGAGGATCTCGCGCCGCGTTTTCCCGTCGTTCACGCGTTTTCCGACCTGGCGGGCCGAGAGTGCCGTTGGCTTGTTCATCTTGGGCCCCCTTGGATTAGGGTCGTTTCTCCGGCCGCACAAGCTGCCAGATGTGCGCCACCTGTGCCATGCGAGCTTGCACGAAACTGCCGCCTTTTGGCGTGCATCGTGCTTCAATGGGTCGCCCCGTCATGCGAGACCGTTGGCTTCGAGCCGGCCTGTTCTGTCTGCTTTGCCTGCCCTTCGCGGTGGTCTCGTCGTGCGTTCTCAACCCTCAACCTGAGCCGCCCGAGTCGAGCAGAGGCGGTCCGCAAGCTCCGGGAGGTTCTGGAGGTCCGTCGGGCGGTTCAGAAGGCACAGGCGGTTCGAACGCGATTGGAACGCTCGATTCGGGCGCGAGCAGCGATGCCTCCACTTCGGGTGCAGATGCGGCGGGGCCCGAAGCAGGCGCATCAGGAACCAATGCGCCACCACCACCAACAACCGATGCAGCAGTGGAAACCGACGCAGCGAGGCCCGACGCGTTGGAATCGGGCGACGGAGAAAACGACATCGAGAGCTCTGTTCGCGACTAACCCACGCCGCGCCTAAAAGCGCACACCCCCGCTCGAAGCACACGACGGTGCGACGTTCCTGTCGTGATATGGCTCACTTTGCGCCACGAGGTCCTGCTCCAGTGTGTCGGCAGGGCTGCTTCGTGCCGAAAAGCATGGCCCAAGTCATGCTAGCTTCGCCTCACGATGCCCCGCAGAGTCGAGCTCTGGTTGACCGCCCTCGCCTTGGCTGGGCTGGTGACGGCGTCGTCGTGTGCTCTCAATCCGCAACCCGAGCCTCCGGAGGGCCGCAACGCCGACATCAGCACTGCGTCAACGGGCACCGGTATGACTACGGGCAGCGGACCTGGTGGTGCTGCGGCGGGTACGACCGCGGGTTCCGGCGGCAGCGAGATAAGTGCGACTTCTTCAGGAGCGGGCGGTAGGCTGCTCGGCACCGGCGGGGCCGGCGGCGCGGGCGCGATGGGCGGCGGCTTCGGGCAGAGCGACGCAGCGGCCGCGCCGCGCGACGCCAGCGTCGACGCGAGTGACGCGAA
>DATEMX010000338.1:0-2758 GCA_035275365.1 Polyangiaceae bacterium
TGATCGTGATCTGCTCCTGCCAAAGTCTGCGGCAGTAGTGCTAAGCGGTAGGCTTTCTCTATCGAGTGCTTCGGGGTGAGGCGGCGAGCAACGGAGCCAAGAAGCCCGTCCCGCGCGGGACCATGATGATCTTGTCATCGCCATCGAGGAGCCGTTGCGTTTCGAGCATCTCGAACATCGCCTCGAGGACCTCGGCGTCTTGCGCGATTTTTTGAAGCGCCGCGCCGACGATGTGCGGACGGAGCGCCGCTGCCTTGGCAAACTCGATGGCCGCCTGCCGTTCGGCCGTGCTGGTAATGATGCTGACCTGGTTGGCGCCCGCCTGCTGAATGGCCGACGTCACCTGGCGGAGCCGGTTGACGACCTTGGCCTCGATTTGCGCGATCATGGCGCCGTCTCGGAAATGCACCTTACGGATGTAGACCGAGCCGAGCTGGTAGCCCCATTCGTGCGCCTTCGGCGACACTTCGCTGCGCACCGACTGGCTCATGAAATGCCGGTTCTCGAGCATCTCTTCGAGCGGCATGTTGGAGAGGCTGCGCACCGTGGCGTTGCCGACGTTGGCGCGCAGCGAGCCGCGCGGGTCGGCGTTGCGAAAGAGGTACGCCACCGGATCGCTGATGAACATCTCGTACCAGATGCCGATGCCCATCGGCGCACCTTCCTCCGAGTTGACGGGTTGGCTGCGCAGGTATTCCTGATCGAGACGCATGTCGAGCACGTAGGCGTTACCCAGCCAGTTCACGACGAGCGCGGCGGGGCCTATCTTCGACCACAAGAAATGGATGCCTGGCTCGTCGAGCGTCGCCAGGACCTTGCCGAACAGTACGTAGACGCGGCACTCGCGCTCGCCCACGACGGCGTAAAAACCGAAGAGGCGCAGTACGCCGAAGAGCAGGGGCACGCCTACGAAACAGGCGGCGAAGGTGCCGGCGGCGAAGAGGAGAGTCCACATCACTCTGCGGTCTCCAGGAATACGCGCTTGGCTTTCTGAAAGAGCGAGAGGCGCACGTTGCGCAGGAACGCTCCGAGCACTCCGCTGCCGCCGGCCTTGAGCTCGCCGAGCTGCGTCGCCAGGGCCACGAGCGGCTCGACCTCGCCTTGTGCCTTCAATGTTTCGATCTCCACGGCGCGCTTCGATTGCACGATCTTCTGATCGGCCCACGCTTGAGCCAGGCTTATCTCCGACGAGACGTGGTTGTGCGCGGTGTTGATGGCCGCGAGCGCCGATTCCACCTCGGAAGGTGGGTCGATCCCGGTGATGAGGCACGCGTCGAGGGCGATGCCGTAACGCGCCGTCGACGACCGCGACTCTCTGTCCATGTGCTCGTTGAGATCACGGAGGTTCTTGCGAAGATCGTTGATCGATACACCGTGCACGGCCGAAGACTCGGTGATGGGCAAGAGCGAGCCCTCGCGGCGCGGCGCTTCGAAGTTGGCGATCCGCTCGCGCAAGACCGAGACGAAATATCCCATCACGTGAACGAACGGATGACGCACGCCGAAGAGATACGCGTAGAGATTTTGATCGGCGACGCGGTAGCGGAGCTGGCCGGTGAGCCCCGTGTTGAGATGGTCCTTGGTGACGGCGTCGAGCACCGTGCCGCCGAGGTTGGCGCTGGGCGTCTCGGGATCGAAGGCCATGTTGACCGTCTGCGTGGCGATTGAAACCTTGTGGATCTTCTCCCACGGCCATTTGAAGTAGGGCCCACCGGGAGGAATGACCCGCACCTGCGGATAGCGATAGCGATCACGCTCATCGTCGCGTAGATCGGCGGCCATGGGGAGGTCGGCCGTCGTGGCTTGTCCGATGCGGACGGCGCGACCGAGCACCGTTTTGACGGCGCGTTCGTTTTGGTCGACGGTATAGAACCCGGCGACCACATAGCGTACGGCGAACCAGACCACGACCCCGAGCAGGAACCCGAGCACGACGTCTTCGGGAGTGAAGAGATCCGGACGAAGCGGGGAGGCATCCATCGTCGAGCGAGCCTAACACCTATCCACCGTCAAAACGATCGTCGATTATTTTGGCGGATCCTTATCGTGCGAATCCGAGGTCGGCCGCAGTGGCCCCGCGGGCCTATTTGTGCTACCGACGATACTACCATGCCCAAACGAGCCGGTCGCACCGTGAAGCTCAGCATTTCGCTCGACAAGAGCGATCTCGAACTTCTGAACAAGCGAGCCAAGAAAGTCTCGGGAGGGAACGTCTCTGCGGCGATTGCGCAGATGATCCATGCCGCCCGAGAATGGGAGGGGCGTGAGGCCCTCGCAAGCTGGCTCGGAGCGGACCGTGCTGAGCCCTCCGTGGAAACCATGAACGCGATCCGGGCGGAGTGGCGCGAGGACCCGCGCCGCAAGCGGTGATCCATGGCGAGCCGGGTTGGCCTCACGTTCGATACCGGTGCGCTTATCGCGCTCGAGCGTCGCACCCAGCGGATCTGGGATATCTACCGCACGGCGATGCACGACGCGATCCCGATCACCGTCCCAGTCCCTGTCGTCATTGAGTGGTGGCGCGGACGCGCCGACGTTCGTGAGCGAATCTTGGGAGGTGTTCGCATCGAGCCGCTTCATCTCGCGTTGGCCCAAACGGCCGGCGAGGCGCTCGCCACGGTGAGGTCCGCAAGTCCCATCGACGCGGTGGTCATGGCCTCGGCCGCGCTTCGCGGCGACGTCGTCTACACGTCGGATGTCATGGATCTCGAAAGGTTGCGAAGGCATTTCCCGACGGTCCGGGTTTTGGCCGTGTAAA
>DATEMX010000339.1:0-2461 GCA_035275365.1 Polyangiaceae bacterium
GAGATCCGCTGCCCCGGCGCCGCCAAGCGGCGGGAAGATCACCTCTTGCAGGTCAGCGGCGGAGCCTGGTTGAAGGTGATCCAATTGGGCCGGTCGAACACGGGCTTGCCGCTTTTTTCGACGAACATGTTCTGCAGGTACACGACGTCGCGCGGCGGGTTGCTTCCTTCGCCGCCTTCGTTCGGATCGCCCCAGGGCTTACCGACGATGTCGAGATCGCCGTCACAGTCGACGTCGCCGACGCGAGCTTCGTGGCCGCGCCAATCGCCGCTGACGGTGTGCTCGACGAAGAGCTTCGTCTTGTCGGCCGACGCGTCGCCGGTGTTTTCCCAGATCCACTGCGGGCCGACGTTTTTCCCCACGAAGATGTCGAGATCGCCGTCGTTGTCGAAATCGGCGGCGACGACGTCGTGGAGCCAGCCCTTGCCCGTGGCTAGATCGTGCCGCGTCCACGCCTTACCGATCTTGTCGGTGTTTTCGAACCAGGCCACCGTCGCGCCGGCTTCGCCTCCCCAGTGCGTGATCATGGCGATGTCGGTGTCCATGTCGCCGTCGAGATCGCCGAGGTAGGTGAGCGGTTCGTCGGTGAAGTCGGCGCCGGGATCGATGTGAATGGCTTCCCACATCATGCCGTCGCCGTTCACGTTGCGGTACCACCACTCGCGCCCCACGAGCACGTCGTTCTTGCCGTCGCCGTCGATGTCGCCGATGGCGCCACCTTGGCGCTGTATCTTGGCGACGTCGGTGGTGAGGCGTGTTCCCGTCGTCCATTCTTGGGTGGCGTCGGAGCCGGGCGTCCACCACTGCGGCAGAAGCCCCGTGTGCAGCCACAGGGCGTCGCCCTTTTTGTCGTTGTTGATGTCACCGACGATGAGCTCTTCGGTCGAGAGATCGCCCGTCAGTGCGCCGGCGGGCTTGATGACGAACCGCTGCCAATCGCCCGCTGTGCGTGGGGTTTTGGGGTTCCTGTACCAAGAGTCGCCCACCAAGATATCGACGAATCCGTCGGCATCGACGTCGAACGCGCCGCCGGCCGCGACCGAGCGGTGTCCGTTTCCCACGTGGTGCTTCACCCAATGATCGGGGCCGCAGTACTCGTACCAGTTGGCGCCGCCGGTGAGCCGGTGCTGTTGGGCGATGGCAAAGTCGAGATCGCCGTCGTTGTCGAGATCGGTCAGCGACGCGCTCGAGACGAACCGCGGGTCGTCCGAGAAGATCCCCACCCAATGTTTGGTGAAGGGAAAGTGCGCGTCGGGCGACGTGAGAATTTGAAACGCCTCCTTGCCGGCGGGCGGGCCCGTGCGCGCGGGCATTTCCGAGCAGCCGCCGGCGGTGATCCGATTGCCGTCGTCGGCGGCGTCGCGCATGGCGCCGTTGGAGCCGCCCTGAGAGCTGGAGTCCGAGACGGCCCCCGATCCACCCGTGCCCGCGGCGTCGCCCCCGCCGCCTGTCGCGGAGCTCGACGAGGGCCCGGTCTGACTCGAGCCCTCGTTGCCGCATGCTCCCACGACCGAGACCACGGCACCTCCCAGCAGAGCAACGATGCGGCGATCGATCATGTGGGCTCTTTTTCGTCTATTTGGGTTTGAGCGCTGTGATCATCGCCTGGCGACATGGGTTCATGCGCTCTTTCGAAGGATCACCGTGCACCACTACCACAGCGTCGCTCACGAGGTGCTCGGCGTCTATCGCGGCTCGGTCGACGTGATGCTCGGCGGAGAGCACGGAACGGTCTTCGCTCTTGCCGCGGGCGACGTCGTCGTCATCCCCGCGGGCCTCGCTCACAAGAACGTCGGCGCGTCGAGCGACTTCGCGGTGGCGGGCGCCTACCCGGCGGGAACCTCGCCGGACATGAACTTCGGCAGACCCGGCGAGCGCCCGGCGAAAGGCCCCGCCATCGCAGCGGTTACTCTGCCTTCGGCCGATCCGGTGCAGGGCACAGACGGCGCGCTCGTCGCCCTCTGGAGCAAGATTCACCGATAGCACTTGGGCCGGAGCCCCGGGGCGTGCATACTCCGCTGCCGTGCTATCCCCCGACATCCGCGTGTTTCGCTCCCCTATCCACGGCTACGGCGTAACGGCACGCCGCGAGTTCCAACCTGGCGACGTCGTTTCCGAAGTCGACGGCGTCCTCTATCACGAGGACGACATCGACGACGACCGCTACTGCCTCTGGGTCGACGGTGACTACTACTTCGACATGGTCGATCAGACCCGGTGGATCAACCACTCGTGCGATCCCAACGTCGAGGTCGAAGCCGAGCTCGACGGCAAAGGCAGCGCCTGGGCGCGCATCGTGGCGCTGCGCCCGATTCGCGAAGGGGAAGAGATCACCTACAACTACGGCTTTCCCGAGGAGCTGGCGGAGCCCTGCTCGTGCGGCACGCCCAACTGCGCGGGCTGGATCATCGACATCGAAGAGCTTCCGTTGCTCCGCGAGCGGCTCGCCCGCGAGAGCTCG
>DATEMX010000340.1:0-12394 GCA_035275365.1 Polyangiaceae bacterium
CAAGCCGGTGAAGACCTTGGGATAGAAGTACGTCGACTTCTGCGGCATCACCTCCCCTGCCTCGGCGACTTCGCGGACCTGGGCAACGGGAGTGGGGTTCATGACGAAGAGCACCTGGCCCTCGCCCTTGTCGAGCTGGACGGCGCCTTTGCGAGGGTCTTGCAGGTATTGCAGGTTGGTTTTGGCGGCTTGCGCTTCGATCGAGATGCCGAGCAAGTGCTCGAGGATGCCGCTGTGCAGAATGGCGACGTCGGTCGTGCGTACGACCTTCGGGCGCTGGCCGAGCGTAGGGTGCCGCTCAAGATCGGCGTTGGCGCGCAGCCGTAGCAACGCCAGGCGCGGCGCGCCTCCTTTGGCCGGACCGACGGCGAGGAACGCCGTTGCGACGCCGCGCAGCTCGGCGAGCCGCGCTTCGGCAGCTTGAAGAGCGCCCGTTTGCGGCGTCACCTCGAAGAGGTCACCCGCCTTGCGCAGGAACTCGTCCCAATCGAACGCGGGGAGCGAGTGAACGAGGCGATGGGTCGCATAGACGACGAGGTTTGGGTCGTCGCCGTTGCATAGAAACACCATGAAGTGTTGGTGCTCAGGCTGCGGCGCGTAGGGCTTTTTCGCCTGCGCCTTTTGCGCGTCGATCTCTTGCGAATAGCGGAGCGCCGTTTCGTAGCGGTGATGCCCGTCGGCGATGAGCAGCGAGCTCTTGCGGATGTGTTCGACGATGGCGCCGAGCGCGTCGGGCGAGCTGATCTTGGCGAGCTGATGGTCGACGCCGTCGGCCGTGGCGAAGCTCGAAACGACCTTCCCCGCCTCGAGCGCCGAGTCGAGCACGCGCTTGGGATCGCGGTAGAGCATGAAACCCGGCGACAGGTTGGTCTGCGTCGCGCGAAACAACTTGAGCCGGTCTTCCTTGGGGCCCGACAGGGTGCGCTCGTGCGGCAAGACCACGCGATCTTGGAACGGGACCACCTTCACGAGCGCCAGGAAACCTCGGCGCGTGCGGCGCTCACCGCCACCCGGCGGGACGAAGCTTTGATCGTATCGGTAAAACGCCGGTTCCTCGTCGCGCACGAGCACGCCTTCGCTGCGCCACGAGGCGAGCACCTGGGCGGCGTTGCCGTATTTGGCGTCGCCCTCGCCATCCGGGAGGATCAGCTTCACGACGTTGTGCGGCGACCGCGCGATGAGCTCGAGCCGCTCACTCGGGGAAATCACGTCGTACGGAGGAGCCACCACGTTGGACAGGTCGTTGGCGGCGTAGCGAAGCGGACGGAGCGGGGCGATCTCGGCCATGTCGAACCTCGATGGGGTAGATGCGGGTGGCTATCACATTTCGGGCGTTCCGGAGCCGGGAACGACACCGAAGAGCAAGCTTTCCGCGACGGCCCCCGCGCGCAGGACGCGAAGGCGTCCGCCGTCGACGCGGACGAGCGTAGAGGGCGCCCCTCCCGGCGCGCGGCCGTGGGCGACCACGACCTCGCCCGCCTCGCACGCTCGCGCGAAGGCGCGGAGCACCTCGGCGGATTCGGCAGCCGGCGGGGCTCCCGCGAGGTTCGCGCTGGTAGCGGTCAACGGTGCTCCGAAAGCCGCGGCGATGCGAGCGGCTTCGGAGGCGCCCGGGAGGCGAACGGCGACCGTTTGATCGACGACGAGGCGCGGATCGAGCTCCGGCCGCGCTTCGAGCGCAATGGTCAATGGGCCCGGCCAAAAGCGGTCGGCGAGCATGGCGGCGCTCGCGGGCACGGTGACGACGAGATCACTCCACGCCTCGCGGTTCGGCAAGAGAAGCGCGATCCCTTTCGCGGCGTCGCGGCCCTTCAGCGAAAAGACGCGACCTATGGCGCTCGCCGAGCGAGCGTCGGCGAGCAACCCGAAATAGGTCTCCGTAGCGGCGGCCACGACGCCTCCGCTCGCGAGGTGCGACAGGATGCGACGCAGGCGATGCTCCTATTTGGCGGCGAGCTTCGCTTGCATCCGCGCGTCGGCTTCGGCCACCTTGGCCGCTTGCCGCGTGCGGAAGGCGTCGAGCTTGGCGGCGAGCTCCGGATCGCTCGAGGCGAGGATGGCGGCAGCGAACATGCCGGCGTTGCGGCCTCCGCCGATGCCCACCGACGCGATGGGGACGCCGCCGGGCATTTGCACCGACGAGAGGAGGGCGTCGACGCCGCCGAGCGTCCCCCAGTTGATGGGGACGGCGACGACGGGCAGCGTGGTGTTCGCCGCGAAGACGCCGGCCAAATGCGCCGCACCTCCCGCTCCGGCGAGGACGACGCCCACGCCGCGCCCGCGCGCCGCGCGAGCGATCTCGAGGACGCGATCGGGCGAGCGGTGTGCGGAGGCGACGGTGAGCTCCACGGGTACGCCCAGCTCTTTCAGCGCTTCGGCCGCGGGGAGCATCTGGTCGAGATCGGAGTCAGAGCCCATGACGATGAGAACCTTGAGTGCCATCGGTGTTCCTTGCTTTCTCTTTCTTCCCTCAGGAAAGGGCACGCCAAGCGATGTCGCGGCGCACCTGCATGCCCGAAAAATGGATGCGATCGACCCCTTGGTACGCGAGATCGCGTGCCGCTGCGAGTGTCGCGCCGGTTGCCGTGACGACGAGCACGCGCCCGCCTGCCGTGACGACGCGATCGCCTTCGCGCCTCGTGCCCGCGTGAAGCACGTTGACGCCGGTGATGCGCGAAGCGTCGGCGAGGCCTTCGATGACGTCGCCCGTACGGGGCTTGCCCGGATAGCCATGCGCGGCCAGCACGACGGCGATGGCATGCCGCTGCGACCGCACGAGCATGGCCGGGTCGAGCTTGGAATCGGCGGCGGCGGCAAATACGTCACCAAAATCGCCGTCCACGAGATCCATGAGGACCTCGGTTTCGGGATCGCCGAAGCGGGCGTTGTATTCGAGGACGGTAGGCACGCCGTCGTCCGAGATCATGAGGCCCGCGAAGAGCGCGCCCGTGAAGGGGGTCCCGCGCTCGGCGAGCCCTCGAAGCACCGGCTCGATCGCGATTTCGGCGATCCGTCGCTCGAGCGCCGACGCGACGAGCGGCGTCGGGCCATAGGCGCCCATGCCGCCGGTGTTGGGGCCGAGATCTCCTTCGCCGATGCGTTTGTGGTCTTGCACGGCGGGGAGCAGCACATAGCGCGAGCCGTCGCAGATGGCATGAATGCTCGCCTCGGCGCCGCCGACTTGATCCTCGACCACGATGGCGCGCCCGGCGTCGCCGAACGCTTCGCCCGAGAGCATCGCTCGCGCGGCCCGCTCGGCCTCGTCGGCGTTGCTGGCCACGACGACCCCCTTGCCGGCGCAGAGGCCGTCGGCCTTGACCACGAGGGGGCGCGGGTGGCCCTGGATGTAGCGCGCTGCCTTCGCGACGTCGGTGAAGACTTCGAAGGGCGCCGTGGGGATGCCCATGTCGGCGGCGAAGCGCTTCATGAACACCTTCGAACCTTCGAGCTTCGCCGCGGCCCGACTGGGCCCGAAGGTGGGGATGCCCGCCGCTCGCAGGTCATCGGCGAGGCCCGCAACGAGGGGAGCTTCAGGGCCGATGATAGCGAGACCCACCCCTTCTCGTTCGCAAAGCCTCACCAGCTCGGCGGGAACCAGGATTCCCCCGGGCGCATCGATGTTTTGGCTCGCTTCTGCCGTACCGGCGTTGCCGGGCAACACCAGGACCCTACCCACCGAGGCCGAACGAGCGAGGCGCTTGGCGAGCGCGTGCTCGCGGCCGCCGTTGCCGACGACGAGGACCACGCGCCCAGAGCCGATTGCCATAAGGAACGTGCCCCTACCATTTCCAGCGCGCGTTGTGGAGTCGTCCAGGCGACGTCGTGACAGGCGGCCCCATTGGGTGTGATGGGCTGCTGCTGGGTTGTGGACGTGATCTCAGTCGCCGCCAAGCCGCAAAAGCGCCAAGAAATGGGTGGGGTCATCGGTGTGGGCGGGCGCCCACCACGACAACCCAAGATCCCTTTGGCGGTTTGGCGGTTTGGGCGGTTTGGCGGCGACTGAGAGATCATCTCCAAGCGCCGCTGCGGGTGTTCCCAGGGCTCGACAATCGATCTCGTAGCGAGAAATCCGCGGCGTTAGTGCTAGAATCGACAGCACACGTGCCCGAACCTCCGCGCGCCCCCCCTACCATACGCATTGCCCGTCCCTACGGGTCCGAGAAGGAGTTCGTCGAGGGCGACCTCGCGTGGCTCGGCAGAACCACGATCATCCTCCCGAACGCGCCGGCGCGCGCCGCGGGTGATCTCATCCGATTCGAGATCATCCTCGGCAACGGCGCGCCGGTATTCCGCGGCGAAGGTCATATCGTGGCTCATCACGCTCCCGGTGGAACGAAGCCTCCTGGGCTCGAGGTCCGCTTCACGCGCGTCGACGCTCGCTCCAAGCTCATCTTGGATCGGGTGCGTGAGCTGCGCGCGCCGGCGACGCCTTCGCTCGCCCCACCCGTTGGCCCCGCGCCGATATCGGTTTCGATTTCGCCGCCGATTTCGATCTTGCCGCCGGTTTCGATTTCGCCGCCGGTCGTGGTGCAGCCGAGCCGGCCCGCGGCTCCGATCGAAAGGCCTAGCGGCGTTCAGGTAGCCAGGGCGCACGCGCGCGTCGCACCCCCGCCCAATCGCGAGGAAATCCTCGAACGCCTTCGCCTCCGCGCCCAAAAACTTGCCAAGGAAGGGGGGCTTTCCTTCAAGAAAAGGCAGGACGCCGGCTGACATTCGGCCGGCTTCTCGACTAAGACACACCGCATGGCTTGGCCGACCAAGAACCCTCCCCAAGCGCAGGGCAAAAAGACCCTCGGCAAAGGGGTCTTCCGCAAGTGCGACGGTTGTGGCGACACGCACCCCGCGCAAGCTCTCATCGATCGTTTCGAGGTGTGTCCGTCGTGCGGTCACCACCATCGGCTCGGTGTCGACGGTTGGCGCAGGCTCTTGCTCGACGACGGTGTCCTCGACGAGTGGGACGATCACCTTCGTCCCACCGATCCCCTCGGCTTCTCCGATGGCAAGCGGTATCAAGATCGCGTCGCGGCCGCGCAAAAGGCGACGCGCGCCACCGAGGCGGTGGAGACGGGCCGCGGCGTCATCGAGGGCCGTCCGGTCGCCTACGGCGCCTACAACTTTGCCTTCATGGGCGGGAGCATGGGCTCGGTCGTCGGCGAGAAGATCACGCGCCTCTTCGAGCGTGCCATGTCCTCGCGCCTTCCCGTCGTTCTCTTGCAAGCGTCGGGCGGCGCGCGCATGCAGGAGGGAATTCTATCGCTCATGCAGATGGCCAAAATGGTGGCCGCGCTCGAGCGGCTGCGGGCCGCGCGTTTGCCCTTCGTCAGCGTGCTGCGCGATCCCACGACGGGCGGCGTTGCGGCGAGCTGCGCGCTCCTCGGCGACGTCAATGTCGCCGAACCCGGCGCGCTCATCGGGTTCGCCGGTCCGCGCGTCATCGCCTCGACGATCCGCCAGAAGTTGCCCGAGGGCTTTCAGCGCTCCGAGTTTCTCCTTTCGCACGGCATGGTCGACGTCATCGTTGCGCGGCCCGAGATGAAGACGACCGTCGCCACCATCGTCATGCACCTCACGCCGCCGAAACCGACCTCCACGGCCAACGGCCACGCGAATCACCGAGACCACCGGCAAGGTCTGTGACCCCATCGAAAGACGTCGTTCTCGAGCGACTCTACCGGCTGGCTCCGCGGGGCGCGCTCCTCGGACTCGAGCGCGTTCTCGCTGCGTGCGCCGCGCTCGGCCATCCCGAGCTCCGCTTTCCTTCCGTGCACGTGGCCGGAACCAACGGCAAAGGTAGCGTTTCGGCGATGATTGCGGCGATGGCGACGGCAGCCGGCAAGCGCGTCGGGCTCTATACCTCACCGCACCTGGCATGCTTCAACGAGAGAATCCAGGTGTCGGGGCGGCCCCTCGACGACGCCGTGCTCGTGCCGCTGCTCGACGATGTCCTCGTCAGGTGCCCCGATCTCACATTCTTCGAAACGGCAACGATCGCGGCGTTTCTGGCGTTCGCGAACGCCAGCGTCGACGTAGCGATCCTCGAAGTCGGGCTGGGCGGGCGCCTCGACGCCACCAATGTGATCGCGGCACCGATCGTCACCGCCATCACCTCCATCGCGTTGGATCACATCGATCGCCTGGGGGCTGGCCTCGCCGCCATCGCCGGCGAGAAGGCGGGCATCTTGAAGCGCGGCGTCCCCGTCGTCGTCGGCCCGCTCCGGGAGCCGGCGCTCGGCGTCGTCGTCGCGCGCGCGCGCGCGACATCGTCTCCCCTTCTCCTCACCGAAAGCGACGCCGACCTCGGCGCCTTCGTGGCGCGGCATCCGCCCGCGCTCGCCGGAGCGCACCAAGTCGACAACGCCAAGGTTGCTGTCGCGCTCGGGCGCGAGCTCGGTCTTGGCGAGGCCTTTTTGGCGGCGGGGCTCCGCCAGGTGCGATGGCCGGGGCGCCTCGAAACGCTGAGCACGCCGAACGGGCTCGTTTTGCTCGACACTGCGCACAACCACGCGGGCGCGCTCGCGTTGGCGGCCGAACTCGAAGCGATGAAGATCGACCCCGAGACCACGGCGCTCGTGTTCGGATCGATGGCCGACAAGGACTACGAAGCCATGCTGGCCGCGCTAGCTTCGCTCGCTCGGCACCGGACCTACGTCACTCCAGAGGGCCGCCGCGCGGCTGACCCTTCGGCGCTCGCGGCGATCGCCCCGGGCAGGATCGCCACGACGGCCCTTCTGGCTATCGAAGGCGCTCGTCGGGCCGTGGGCCCCGAAGGCCTCGTCGTCGTCACCGGGTCGATCTTCCTGGTCGGCGAGGTGCGCGCGCGTCTGCTCGGTCTCGATCGCGACCCCGCCGTTGCCCTTTGAGGCGAGTCTCCTCCGAGGCCGAAACGTTCCTTCTCGAAAGCGAGGCGAGGCGGCGTTCGCGATGAGGTCCCGGTCCTGTACGCAGCCCGAGCGGTGAGCTATTGTGAAGACGTGGAGGGGCGGAGGCGATCACGAGTCGGCTCGACGTCCAAACGCGCATGAGAGACGACCACTGGGAGTTTTGGCGATCGGTCATCACCGAGACAGCCGCGCAAGTGCTCTCGCACTACGGAATGGAGCTCTGCAATCCCGCCGACTGGACGCCCATCTTGGGCGACGGCGATCACGTCGTAGGCTCGGTCTATTTTGGCGGCTCGCAAGTGCGTGGCGGGCTCACGCTTTGCGCACCGCGCGAGCTGCTCGACACCGCCAACCCCACGAACATCCCCGTCCCGTTGGCCGACTTCGCCCGCGAAATTGCCAACCAGATCCTCGGCGGAGTAAAGGCGCGCATTGCCTCCTACGAGATTGAATTCTCGTACCAGTTCTCCGACCCAGCGTCCCGCAACCCAGGCTTGCCGGTGACCGAGACGCGTACGCTGGTTCTTCGGTCGAAGACGGGCGAGATTGCTTTGATGTTCGCGGTGGCGTCCGACCTCGAACTCGAACTCGCTAACTATCAACCTTCGCGCGACCTTCCGTCGCTCGGCAAGGTCATTCTTTTTTAGGGGAGCGGAGCGAGCAGGTGAAGAAGAAGATTCTCGTCATCGACGACTCCGAGACAATCCGCACACAGGTCGGGCAACTTCTGCGGATAGCGGGCTACGAGGTACTCGAGGCCCCCGATGGCATCATCGGCGCGTTCACCATTCGCGAGCGGAACGACCTGTCGCTCGTCATCTGCGACGTGAACATGCCCCGCATGGACGGGCTCGAGATGCTCGACGTGCTCCGCGGCCAAACGGAGAATTTGCCAATCTTGATGCTGACGACCGAGGCTCGACTCGACAAGATGGACCGCGCCAAGCGCGCCGGCGCCAAGGCTTGGATCATCAAACCGTTCAAGCCGGAGCTCCTCGTCGCGGCTGTCGCCAAACTCGTGGGTACGTGAGAACCGTCGTGAGAACGCACCGGTCGCCGAAGGCGGGCGGTATCCCAGCGGAGAATTGACACGTGGACAGCAAAGATTGGCGCGGCGTCGGGGCGATGGTCGTCGACTGCACAGTTCGTCTCTTCGGTACGTTCGGGGCCGAACTTCGTTATACGGGGAGCCCCGATCCCATCCCTGCTGCAGACCAGCTCACGGTCGCCGTGATAGGTCTCGCCAGCGAGGCGTTGCGCGGCTCACTCGTCATGGGAGCGACGCCAAAGGTGCTCGAGTTGACCCACCCGCTGCGCACCGAAAAGGGCGGCCATCTCGACAACGAGAGCCTCCGGGACTGGGCAGGCGAATTGGCCAACCGGCTCGTCGGCCGCGTGAAAATTCAGCTCCTGACGCACGGAATCACCATCCAGCTCGGGACACCGACGACGATGTCGGGGCGCGAGCTCACGCTCGGCGCGGCGCTGAAGAACCCAGAATGTCTGCCACATTGCTTCGAAATCGGAGATGATTGGCTACTCGTGCGCATGGAGGCCGTCGCCCATCCGGAAACGAAGCTGTCGGACGATCCGAAGCCCGTTCCCGCCACGGACGAGGGCGGAATGTTGATATTCTGAGAGGCCGATAGATTTATCGGGAGAAGGAAGAGATGGGAAAGAAAATACTCGTCGTCGACGACTCGCGTACGGCGCGGCAGCAAGTCATCAGTGCGCTCGACGGCTCTGGCTACGAGGTGCTCGAGGCGGTCGACGGCAAGGACGGGTTGACCAAATTGGCGGCCAACCTCGACACGACCTTGGTCATTTGCGACGTGAACATGCCCAAGATGAGCGGCCTCGAGATGCTCGTCGAAGCGCGGCAAAACCCTGCCATGGTGGGCACGCCCTTCCTCATGCTCACGACCGAGGCTCAACCCGAGCTCGTGCAGCAGGCACGGCAGGCGGGCGCCAAGGGATGGATCATCAAACCCTTCAAGCCCGAGATGCTGGTGACGGCGGTGAAAAAGATCGCTGGCTAACACTACTGTCGCAGATTTCTCGCTACCAGATCGATCGTCGGAGCTACCAGCGCGTGGCGGGTGTACAGACCTGCACCATACCGCGGGGCACCTGCGACGCGATGCGCTCGATCGTGCTCGCCGTGAGGCGCGTGCCGGCGGGCAAAAGCAGACCGCCCGAGTCCGCGAAGAGGTCGACGGCAATGACCATGTCTTCGCGCAGCTTGCGGCCAGGGACCGAGACGCGGAGGGCCGGCCGCGCGCCGACGACGACCTTGACGTGCGCGCCGCTCCCCGAAAACGAGCTAATCGACGACACCGAGAAGCAGCGGACGAAACCCGACGGCGTCGGCATTCCGGCGGGTTGTCCGAGCCCAATGGTGAAGACGAAACCTTCGCGCCGCAGCGCCGTCTTGAAATTACCGAGCAAGTTGTTGCCGAGCTCGGCGAGGAGCTCTCGAACCGCGGCTTCGCCCGCGGCCTCGTTGTGCAGAATGAGGCGAGCGAGCTCGGCGCCCGAGTTTTTTCCCACGAAGAGCCCACACGAGATCTCGATGAGGTGGTGCACGTCGACCATGAAGGCCGCCGACGAGACCATGACGCCCGATTCGCGGCCCCTCGGCGGTTCGTATTCGAATGACGCTCCTGCCCATTGCCCGAGGACGCTCGAAGACAGCTTGATGAGCTCGGCCCACGCTACCGTCGATTCCACGCGGGCCGAATCGGCCCCTCCCTCGGGGGCGAACGAATTGTCCGCCCTACCGAAGGCCGACGAGCTCGGGGGTAGGCCGATTGGCTTGGGCCGGCGCGAGAGGGCCGCGGCGATGGTTTCCAGCAAATTGGGCGCGCTGCAAGGCTTGACGACATAGTCGTCGGCCCCCCGCGAGATGGCCTGGGCTCGGGCTTCGCGGCCGTTGGCCGTCGACAACAGCAAGAAGAGCGGCGGCTCCTCTGGGCCGGCTCGCGCCGCCTTGATGGTCTCCGAGATCTCGTCGCCTGGTAGGTCGGAGTCGCAGAGCAGGATGTCGAAACGCGACGTTTTGAGCTGTTTGAGAGCTGAGGGGCCGTCGAAGGCAATCTCTGCTTGGTACCCGGCTTGGCTGAGCACGCGGGCCAGCGCCCTTCCCGTCGGAACGTCGTCTGCTGCGACCAGTACCTTCATTGCTCCTGGAGCCGCTTGGTCACGATAGGTCCAACGGTGGTACTACGCTTCGACTTTAACCCCCCGCGGCACCAATGCCCCACTTTACCGCAGGCCCGCTCATCTGAACGGAGTTTTTCGGAATCGAAGGTTCTGTTTCGGTGTGAGTTCAGAAGTTTCACTCAACCGCCGTAGTAACGCCAGCATTCGGGCAATACACGGTGCCCCTTGGGCACTCCTAACCAGGCCGAGCGGCGACGGAGCATGAACGACAGGGATTGGCAGAAAATTGGCGCCTTGCTCGTCGAAAGCACGCAGGGCCTCTTTCAGAAGCTCGGTGCGACGCTCGAAAGTCGAGGTACTCACGAATCAGGGGCTTTCGTCGACGAAATGACGGTCGCAGTCATCGGTTTCGCGGGGGACGCCATGCGCGGATCGCTCGTCATCGGTGCGGCGCGAGTAGCATGGAAGAAGACCCATCCCTTGGCCGCCGACCGACCCACGTTGAGCGAGGACGACGTGCGCGATTGGGCGGGCGAGCTCGCCAATCAACTCATCGGTCGGCTCAAAATCCGTCTCCTAAGGCACGGGATCACGATTCAACTCGGCACCCCCACCACCATGTCGGGCCGCGACTTCAAACTCGGTCCCGCCGTCACCAAGGTCATGTCGAGCCAGCACCGCTTCGAGATGGGGAGCGATTGGGTCATCGTGCGGCTCGACGCCGTGGTCGACGAAGGCGTGACGCTGCAGGAAGCGGCGGAGCCGACCTCGGAAGAAGACGACGGTGGAACCTTTATTTTCTGACGAGCAACGGAAACGGACGAAGGTATCGCGGATGCGGAAGAAGATCATCGTTGTGGACGACTCTCGGACGGCGCGCCAGCAGGTCATCAATGCGCTGGCAGGAGACAGCTTCGACGTCGTCGAGGCCGTCGATGGCCGGGACGGCATCGAGAAGTTGTCGCTCCATCCCGACGCCAGCATGGTGATCTGCGACGTGAACATGCCGCGCATGAACGGCCTCGAGATGCTCGTGCAGGCGAGCAAGCCCCCGGCGAGCACGGTTCCCTTTCTCATGCTGACGACCGAGGCGCAACCGGAACTCGTGCAGCAAGCCAAGCAGGCCGGCGCCAAGGCCTGGATCATCAAGCCCTTCAAACCCGAGTTGCTGCTCGCCGTCGTCAAGAAGATCGCGGGCTAGCGCTACCGCCGCAGACTTTGGCAGGATCCGATCACGAAGCAAGGTCGGGGCGAAGCGACCCAAAACTCGCGGGTACGGCGGGAGGCCGTTGGCTCGCGAGCGAGTAGGGACTATGCTCGCCGAAATGCCCTCGTTCGACATCGTCTCGAAGCCCAATTGGCCTGAGATCGACAACGCCTTGAACCAGGCCCAGAAGGAGATCGCGCAGCGATTCGACTTCAAGGGCACCGGCGCCTCCCTCGAGAAAACGTCCGAGGGAATCAACGTGGCCGCTTCGACCGAAGACCGCGCGCGCGCCGCGGTGGGGGTCCTAGAGGACAAGCTCGTCAAGCGCAAGGTGGCGCTCCGTTTTCTCGACGTCGGCGACATCGGCAAAGGCCCCAAAGGCACCGCCAAGCTCCTCGTCAAGGTGAAAGAGGGCATCGAGGTCGAGACGTCGCGCGAGATCATCAAGCTCATCAAAGAACAGAAGCTCAAGGTGCAGGCTTCGATCCACGAGCGCGAGGTGCGCGTCACCGGAAAAAATCGGGACGATTTGCAGGCCTGCATTCAAGTCGTACGTGCGCAAGATTTCGGGGTCGAGCTACAATTCGTGAACTTCCGTGACTAAATCCAAGCCGAACTCCGCCTCGGGCGCCCGCAAGCTCTTCGGAACCGACGGTATTCGTGGCGTCGCCAACGAGCCGCCGATGACCCCCGAGGTCGCGCTGCGCCTCGGTCGAGCCATCGCTTACGTGGCCCGCCGCGACGTCAAACGGCCGGTGCGTATCGTCATCGGCAAAGACACACGCCTCTCCGGCTACATGTTGGAGACGGCGCTCGCCGCCGGCATCTGCGCGATGGGCGGCCGCGTGATGCTCTCGGGCCCGATTCCAACGCCCGCCGTCGCGTACCTCACCACCAGCATGCGCGCCGACGCAGGGGTCGTCATCAGCGCGAGCCACAACCCGTTCGGCGACAACGGCATCAAGATCTTCGGGCCCGACGGCTTCAAGCTGCCCGACGCGGCCGAAGAGGCCATCGAGGCGCTCCTCGAAGGTCGCGAGCTGGACGAGGCGCGCGTGCTCGGCGAGCGCATCGGCGACGCGGTGCGCGTGGACGACGCGCGCGGTCGCTACGTCGTCTTCTGCAAGAACACCTTCCCCAATCA
>DATEMX010000341.1:0-5533 GCA_035275365.1 Polyangiaceae bacterium
GGAGTCGCCCCGAGCTACCCCTCACTCGCTCGTGAGCCACGAAGTGAGGACGTAGTTGGCGACCAAGATGGCCACCGCGCTCTGCACGACGGCGCGCGTGGTGGCGATACCCACGCCGCGCGCTCCACCCGAAGCGTAGAAGCCTTGCTTGCAGGAGATGGCGGCGATCAAAAATCCGAAGACGCACGCTTTGAGCTCGCCCATGAAAAAATCTTTGGGAAAGGCATATTGCTTGGCGCGGGCTACGAAAATCCCGGGATCGACGTGGAGCCACTCGACGGCGACGAGCCACGCCCCCGCCATGCCGACGCACGTATAGACCACGCAGAGGAGCGGCACCATCGCTACGGCGGCCAAGAGGCGCGGCGACAAGAGGTATTGCACCGGGCTCACGCCCATCGTGGTGATGGCGTCGATTTGTTCGGTCACGCGCATGTTGCCGAGCTCGGCGGCCCAAGCGCTGCCAGCGCGGGCGGTGACCATGAGCCCCGTGAACACGGGGCTGATCTCGCGCGTGAGAGACAGCGCGACGACGCCGCCGACGAGCCCCTCGGCCTGAAACTGCTTGAAGCTGTGGACCATCTGGAGCGAGAGGACCATGCCGCTGAAGGTCCCGGTGAGCGCGATGATGAAGATCGATTGAACGCCGATGAACTCCATCGCGCCGAAGAGTTGACCCAGCCGAAAGGGAGCGCGGAAGGTCCACGCCAGCGTCTGCATCGTCAAGAGGACGGTCGCCCCGAGCTGATCGAGGAGGTCGACGACGCCCGCGAGCCAGCTCTTTCGTTCGCCGCTCGGCAACCTCTCCAGAACCTCGCTCACCAAGGCACTTCTAACATGATCTCCGCCCCGCGGCGTCCCACTCCGCGCAGCGTGACCGTGCGGGCCGACTCCGACGCACCGTGCTCGAAAGTAACGAGGAGAGCCTCGCCTCCCAAAAGGTCGAGGTAGGGCTCTCCCCACTCGACGAGCAAGAGAGCGCCTTCGCCGCGCGTTTCGCGGAGCCCGAGGCCGAGGAGCTCGGCCTCGTCGTCGAGGCGGTAGGCGTCGGCGTGAACGATGGGCAGCCGCCCCGGGAGCTCGTGCACGAGCGTGAACGTGGGGCTCGTCACGTCGATGTCCGGCGGGACGCCGAGCGCGCGGCACAGCGCCCTCACGAAGAAGGTTTTGCCCGTTCCGAGATCACCGCCGAGGACGATCATGTCGGAAGGGAGGAGAAAGGGCGCCAGGTTTCTCGCCAGGCGAATGGTGGCGCGGCGATGCGCGAGTTCGAGGACGCGAGTCGTCACCGGACCTCCACGACGTTTATCTTGCGATCGATCACATTGCCCCCCGAGAATCCGCGCGCGTCAGTGGTAAAGAGCCGCGCCTCCGCGCGGGAAAGCGCCGCGGCCGCCGCCTCGTGCCTGTGCTCGACCTCCCGAGCATCGGTGACTTTGTCGGCGGGGAGCGACCGGAGCGCCGAGCGCGCCAGCGCCGCCGCGTCGTGACCGAGGGCCGCGTACCAACTCGGCGCCTTTCCCTGGCGCTTTTGGAACCCCGTGAGTGGCGACGTCGCTTCGCCCCGGCGAAGCGGGAAAAGGCCCGCCGACGCGAACAACGCGGGCGTGCGCGCGGGTTCGGCGGCGAGCTCGCTCGCGAGAAGCGCGGTCGCCGTCCGCACCGAGAGCCCGCCCTTGGCGACCGCCCCCTCGAGGGCCTCGGTGGCGCAAGCCGCGTCGCCCAGAAAGAGCAGGTGATCGACGCGAGCCGCGCGCCATGCCTCGACGGGGAATCGCGACGTGCCGATGCCGGATGGTTGCGAATCGCACGAGGTGACCTGGAAAAAGGAAAGCTTGCCCTCGCGCAATTGGGCGGCCTTGGCCGCTGCGAGCGCCGGCGAGTCTCCCACGGGCGCCACCGAGCGAGCGCCGTGCAACGCGAGCGATGCCATGAGAGCGTCGAACACCGGGCGCCCGTCCTGGCCGAGCGAGAACGCCGGCCGAGCCGGAGCGGTGTCGTCGCCCAGCTCGGAGAGCAGAATGACCGGCACCCGCGTTCGCGCGGCGAAGCTCGCCGCCGCCTTCGCCTGCGTGGGATCGAGACCGGCGATGACGATCGACGCGCCTTGGCTGGCGAGGGATTGAAGCGCGAGATCAGTCCGCTTGGGGTCGCGCTCGTCGCGCGTCGTCAGCCGCACGTGATCGGCGGCCCCGCCCTCGCCGGCCGTTTGGAGCGTGTCGACGACGCCCGCAAGGACGTCTGCCGCGCGAGCTCCGAGGCCGCTCTGCCCCGTGGAGATGAGCAACCCGATGGTCCGGCCGTCGACCGTTGCGGCGCCGCCGCTCGAGGCGAGCTCCTCGAGCCCTTCGATGGTGTCTCCGAGCGATGGGCTGCCCGTCGTCGATTCGACGAGGCGGCGAGCGAGGCCGGTGTCCTGCGCCTCGATGGCGACCACCGCAAGCCTCGCGACCACGGCCTTGCGGATGTCAGGGCCGTATCCGGTGCGCGCTTTGTCGCGCTGCATGGCATGGAGCATGAGTTCGAGCACCTCGCTCGGAACCCCTTCGAGCATGCGCCTCACCTCTTTTCGGACGACGCTGGCGTCGTCATCTTGCGCGTCGCGGAGCCACAGATCCATGTAGGCGACGGCCTCGTACCATCGCTTGGCTCCGAGGGCAGCGGAGACGACGTACTCGTCGAGCAGCATGCGGGCGAACCCATCGATGAGCTTGCCGATGAGCGGGACAAACCGTTCGACGGCCGCCGCGGGCGCCTGGCGTTTGAGCAAGACGGCCCCCCGAACGAGCTCGGCGAGGTCATGCGCCGTGCCGCTCGGCCCCACGCCCGCGCCCTCGATGAGTCTCTCGGCTCCTTCGACGTCGTCGCGATCGACGGCGATGACCGCGCGATAGACCTGGGCGAGCGGCGCGAGGCCGTCTTTGGGGTAGTTGGCGGCAAACCAGGCGAGGTTCGGATCGAGTGACGCGCGCTCGGCCCGCCCTGCGCTGACGAATCGCTGTTTTATGGGCCGAAACACCTCTTGCGCCGAGCGGCTGCCCGCGAGCGAGGCCGTGGGCACAGGCTCGCTCGACGACGACGAGTGGCAACTCGCGAGGGCGACCATGAGCACGGCCGCGACGAAACCGGAAAGCTGGCGTTGCCGCATCTCTATCGACCTGCGAGAGCCGTAGCCTTGACCTCGCCTTGACGTTCTCCTATCACCGCTCACCGGGGAGGGCCAAGCGTGGCCATGAAAGCAGACGCGTCACGAGCCCCTGTCCCCGCCGCGCATCGCCGGGCGTTCTTGTTGAGGCGCCTTCATTCTCTTTCTGGGGTCTTCCCGGTCGGCGTCTTTCTGGTGATGCACCTGTGGACCAACGCGAAGGGGCTCGGCGGGCAGGCGGCATTCGACCGCGCCGTACAGGACATCCACCACCTGCCTTTTCTCCCGGCCATCGAGGTGGTGGGCATCTTTCTGCCGCTCGCGTTTCACGCTTTCTACGGCGTCAAGCTGGCCCTTTCGGCGCGGCCGAACGTGGCCAGCTACCCCTTCGCCCGCAACTGGCTCTACCTGGTGCAGCGGGCCACGGGGCTCCTCGCCTTCGCGTTCATCTGCTGGCACCTCTGGGAATTCCGGATTCAGAAGCTCGTGGGAGCGATGAGCCCCGAGGCCTTCTACCCGACGCTCTCGATGCGCCTTTCGTCCACTATTTCAGGCGTTCCGGTCTTGGCGATCGTCTACCTCGCGGGCATCGCGGCCTCGGTCATTCATTTCGCCAACGGGCTCGTCACGTTCGCGTTCTCGTGGGGGCTCTGCGTGACCCGCGCGTCGCAGAGGACCTTCGCCTGGACCTTCGCAGTCCTAGGGCTGATCGTGTTCGCCTTCGGCGCCAACACCACGCTCTACTTTGCGACGGGGGCCCGCCTTTTTGGACTCGCCGAGGGTAGCGATTCTTCGGTCCCCGGATCGAGGTGCTCCGTGGTAGACCCCCCTACGGCTCTGCCCCCTTCTGCGGCCAAGGGCGCCGAAAAATAGGGGCCGCACGAACCGACGACTCCCATTCCTGCGAGGATGAACTAAGTGGCCACCAAGAACATCGTGCGAACATCGTCCGGAGCGGTCCGCCGCGTCATCGTCGTGGGCGGGGGCCTCGCCGGACTCATGACCGTCATCAAGCTCTGCGAGGCCAACGTCCCCGTCCTGCTCTTCTCGCTCGTCCCCGTGAAGCGATCGCACTCGGTCTGCGCGCAAGGCGGAATCAACGCGTCGGTCAACACCAAGGGCGAAGGCGACAGCCCCCAGGTTCACCTCGAAGAGACCGCGTACGGCGGCGACTTCCTCGCCAACCAGCCCCCCGTGAAGGGCATGTGCGACGCCGCGCCCGGCATCGTTTTCATGCTCGACCGCATGGGCGTCCCCTTCAACCGCACCCCCGAGGGGCTCCTCGACTTTCGTCGCTTCGGCGGCACGCTCTTTCACCGCACGGCCTTTGCCGGCGCCACCACCGGGCAGCAGCTCCTCTACGCGCTCGACGAACAGGTTCGCCGCTACGAAACGGTCGACGTCGAAGACGAGCACGGCGTCGGCATTCCCGGCGAAAAGATGGTGCAAAAGCTGGAATCTTGGGACTACCTCTCGTCGGTCCTCGGCGACGACGGCGCCGCCGTCGGCATCGTCGCTCAAGACCTGAAAAACATGTCGATCCGCGCCTTCCGAGGCGACGCCGTGTGCCTCGCCACCGGCGGCCCGGGCATCATCTTCGGGCGCTCGACCAACAGCGTCATTTGCACGGGCACCGCCGCCGCCAGCGCATATCGGCAAGGCGCCATCTACGGCAACGGCGAATTCATCCAGGTCCACCCCACGGCCATCCCCGGCGCCGACAAACTCCGGCTCATCTCGGAGAGCGCGCGCGGCGAAGGCGGCCGCGTTTGGGTGCCCAAAGACGCCAAAGACAAGCGCCAGCCGCGCGACATCCCCGAGCGCGAGCGCGACTATGTGCTCGAGCGCATGTATCCCGGCTACGGCAACCTCGTTCCCCGCGACATCGCCTCGCGCGCCATCTTCAAGACGTGCTTTCACGAGGGCCGCGGCATCTACAACGATCGCACGGGCAAAAACGAGAACGAGGTCTACCTCGATCTCACCCACAAAGACGAAGCCTTCTTGCGCAAGAAGCTGGCCGGCATCCTCGAGATTTACGAAAAATTCGCCGGCGTCGATCCCTACAAGAACCCGATGAAGGTGTTCCCCGCCGTGCACTACTCGATGGGCGGGCTCTGGGTCGACTTCGAGAAGGACGCGAAGGGCTCGCTCGTGCCCGGGTCGCCGCGCAACCAGGCGACGAACATCACCGGGCTCTACGCCAACGGCGAAGTCGAGTACCAGTACCACGGCGCGAACCGCCTCGGCGCCAACTCCCTTCTCTCCTGCATCTATGCCGGGATGGTGACGGGACCCGCCATGGCTTCGTACCGGCAGGCGCTCTCGGCGAGCGCGTTCGATCTCCCTTCGTCGATCTTCGAGCGGGCCGAGAAGCGCGAGCGCGAC